>NZ_RJUL01000011.1 GCF_003751625.1 Gallaecimonas pentaromativorans | reverse complement strand
CCAGACCGGTCATATCCACGCTGCATCCGGCCAAAATACAGCAAGTATCCAGCGAGAAAGAAAAAATGCCAGTCAGCTTAACTGACTGGCATTAGGCCAAGCCCCGGTTTTTATTACGCTCAGCGACCGTCTTCAAAGGTAGCGGTGGCGGAGACTTCCGTGGTGGTACCGGCGTCGAGGTCAATCAGGGTTGCCGTGGCCTTAAAAGGGACAAAGGCGCGGATCACGGCGGTACAGGTGGTAGCGTTGGCGGCGCAGGCCGGGGTGTCCCAGTCGATGTAGTAATTGGCCGGCAGGTTATCTACCCGAAATACCGCCGTGGCGGTTTTGGCGCCCCAAACGATATTCAGGCAGTGATTGGGGGTGAACTCATCATAAGCGCGAGTATCGATATAGCAGCTCATGCCAGCGGCAAAAACGCTGCTGGAACCCAGGGCCAGCAAGGCGGCGGCAAGATAACGCTTTTTCATTCTTTCTCTCCTTGAATTTCCTTGAATATGAAGGCGTTAAACTGCGAACGCCTCTTCATTGGAAAAAACAGGAGTGCAAAAAACAACCTGTCGTCAACCCCTGGGGATTGATGCAGTTGTCTTACCGATAAAGCCATTCTTGAAGACGCCGTGCCCCTTGGTGTGGAATCCCTTCCCCTGTTTAGTCCCCGCCTGACTCCCCTAGTCTGCGGATGTCGGCCCTGATGAGCAGGGCCCATCAGCACTAAGGATCAGTCGATGAAAACCAGAGCAACGTATCTCAGCAAGGGCCTGAGCTTTGTCCTCGCGCTGTTCAGCCTGGCGTGGCTTGGCACAACAGCCGCTCGGGCCGACCCACCGGCCACCATTGCCAACTGCGCCGGGATAAAGGATGCCTACCCGATACTAGGCACTCAGTGCACCACGGCCTACGCCAAGATAAGTCACGCCCCCGCCGATGCCGATGAGCGCCTGGCAAGCTTCAATGCCAGGGTGTCGGTGTTAACGCTCTTTCGTAAGGCCCTGCTATGCAACGGCATGTTTGGTGCCAGTAGCCAGGTACAGCAGCGTTTTAAATCGGGCGAACAGGGCCACCTTGATCAGGTTGACCAGCTCCGCAACAGCATGGTGGCCAACCATGACCCCAATGTACCGGCCGCCGTTACCCAGCAGGATCTGAACCAGATCAGTATTCGTAAGCAGCAATGTAAGTAACGGTACGGGCCCCTACTAGGGGCCCGTCAACCCTGGCGAGATAGCGCCTGCGGGGCCGTTTCGACCAAGTTATCCAGCGCGGCAGCCAGACTGGGGTGGAAGGTCAACACCCCGCTAATCGGTGCCACCTTGGCCCGGGCCAGGGTTTTAAGGGGCTGGAACTGCAGGTCGGCGATCAATAGCTGGGTCTGTTCTTTTTGGCAGCGCTCCACCAGCTTGTTGAGGGCAGCCAGGCCGCCGGCATCCAGCAGGGGCACTCCGTCCATGTAAAGCACCAGACCCTTGGCATCGCGGCTCATGGCGGCCAATTCCCCGAAGATCCGGTCAGCGGCAGCAAAAAACAGCGGGCCGCTTATTTTAAAGACATGCCAGCCGGGGGGCAGCGGATTGGGCACCTGGCGGCGGTTGCCTGAGATATCGCTGATCCGGGTCATGGCGGCGAGATCTTTCATAAACAGCACGCAGGCCAGCAAGATGCCGGCGGTAATGGCCACCACCATGTCAAACAGCACCGTCAGGCTAAAGCAGGTGACCAGCACCCAGATATCACCCTTGGGAGCAGATTTGAGCATTTTCAGCGACTTGGGCGCCTCGCTCATGTTCCAGGCCACCAACATCAGCAAGGCGGCCATGGCCGGCATCGGCAAGTAAGCCAGCCAGGGGCCCAGCAGCACTAGGCCCAGCAGCACCACCAAGGCATGGATCACCGCAGCCAGGGGCGAGCTGGCCCCGGCCCGGAAGTTGGCGGTCGAGCGGGCAATAGCGGCGGTGGCGGTAATACCGCCAAAAAACGGGGTGATGATATTGCCGATACCCTGGCCCAGCAGCTCGCTGTTGGCGCTGTGGCGCCGGCCTGTCATGCCGTCCAGCACCACGGCGCACAGCAGGGACTCGATGGCCCCCAGCATGGCGATGGCAAAGGCCGCTGGCAGCAGCGCCTTGAACAGCCCCCAGCTCAGCTCAAGGGGCTGGCCATCAGGGCCGGCTTGTAACCAGGGCAGGGAAAAATGCGGCAGCAGCGGCGGAATACCGGCGCCCTGGCTGCCGTCGGCCAGCACGTAGCTGAATCGTGAGCCGATGGTGGCCACATCCAGCCCCATCAGGTTAAGAGCGTAGGCCACCACCGTGCCCAGCAACACCGCCGGCAGGTGCGGCGGCACCGGGGTTTTGAGCTTGGGCCAAATCAGCAGCATGGCCAGGGTCAGCCCCGCCACCAACAGCGACGGCCAATGGGCCGTGGGCAGCGCCTCAATCAGGGCCAGCACCTTGTGCAGGTAATCTTCCGGCATCTGGGTAAGGGTGAGGCCGAGAAAATCCTTGAGCTGCAAGGTGGCGATCACCACCGCTATGCCGCCGGTAAAGCCCAGGGTAACCGCTTCTGGAATGTATTCAATCAGCCGCCCCAGGCGCAGCAGCGCCATCAGCAGCAGCATGACCCCGGCCATGGTGGAGGCCAGTAGCAAACCGCCCAGGCCAAACTGCTGGGCGATGGGATAGAGGATCACCACAAAGGCGGCGGTGGGGCCGGAGATGGAGAACCGCGAGCCGCCGCTAAGCGCAATAAGGGTGCCGGCAATGATGGCGGTATACAGGCCGTATTGCGGCGGTACACCACTGGCGATGGCCAGGGCCATGGACAGCGGAATGGCGATAATGCCGACGGTCAGGCCGGCCAAAACGTCTTTGAGCAGCCGGGCGGGGCCATAGCCTTCAGCCAGAGCTTCTCTAAGGGCAAAGGCCAACTTGAGGGAAAAAAGATGCGCGCGGTGGGGCACAAGGTCCTCCAGACCAAAAGGGTGAAACCCAAGGCGCCATTATAAAGCCGGGGACGGGTCCTACAATATCCCCTTATTTATTAAGGAATAATTTTCAGGCACAAAAAAGCCACCTATTGGTGGCTTTGGCGGCGCGGGCAATTGCTCAGGCCGTGGTGTCGATAATGGTGCCGAGCATTTCATCGGCGGTCTTGATGACCTTGGTGGCGGCCGCAGACTCGGTCTTGGCCACTTGCAGCTCAACCAGAGGCTCGGCGTTCACATTACCCCGCGCCAGGGTATAGGCCGCATCGCTGGCCCGGGTCTCGGCAGTGTATTGCAGGTTAACGCCATGGTTCATGATGGTATTCATGAAGCACCTCCTTATCGGTTTTCGCAGTGTACGCCATTTGCGCAGCACTGGCCAAACTTTCGGCAATGGCCCGCGCTAAAGGTTCCATGAGGGTCGACCTTACTGGCCCTTGAACTGGCCGATAAAGGCGCGCACCGCTGCGGCCGTCTCTTCTGGGTGGGAAATAAAAGGCGCGTGGGAGCTGTGCTCAAACACCTGGTGGCGGCTACCTGGCGCCAGGGCGTCTACCAGTTCGGCCTGCTTGACAGGCACCAGGGCGTCGAGGCGGCCGTAGAGGCGCAAAAACGGCAGGCGCAGTGCCGCCAGCTCGCCGCGAAGGTCAGTGTTATCAAGCATGGCCAGGCCCCCAGCCAGAGCCTCAAGGCTTGGTAGCGGCCGCTCAGCCACCTTTTCGCGCAGCAGCTTGATATCGGCTTTGGCACTGGGTGCCCCCATAGCCTGAATGGCCAGGAAGCGGTCAATCACTTGCTGCAGGTCCCCCTCAAGGGCGCCGGCGAACTGCTTGAGCACCAAAGGCTTAATACCAGGCCAATGCTCCTCGGCCACAAAGGAAGGGCTGGAGGCAAGGGTGATAAGCCCCCGAGGCCGGCCATACCCCTTGATGGCGGCCTGGGTGGCAGCCAGCCCCCCCAAAGACCAACCCAGCCATACCGCGTCTTCGGGCACTTTGTCGGCCAGGGCCCTGGCCAGGCCGTCGATTTCGCGGTGCGATGGCTCATTGGCGGCATCGCCAAATCCGGGTAGATCGACCACCCTTATGTCCAGGCCCTCAAGATGGGGCAACAAGGAAGAAAACACTGCACCGTTGACACCCCAACCGTGCAGCATCACCAAGGTGGGTGCTGACATATGACCTCCGCATTTTCGCGCATCCTAGCCCGGCTGGGCGCCCAGGCCAAGCCCGAGGGGCTCTGTTGGCTATGCCTGGAGCCGAGTGCGCTGCCGCTTTGTAGCTGCTGCCTGGCAGACCTGCACCGGCCGCAGTCTCGCTGCCGGCGCTGCGCCGAGCCGGGGCCGGCCCTTTGCCGCCAGTGCGCCCGCCAGCCACCGCCCTTTGATGAGGTACATGCTGGCGTGCCTTACGGCCCGCCCTTTTCGCATTTAATTCATCGCTTCAAATATCAGCGCCAATGGTGGCTTGACGCTCCATTATGCCAGCCGCTGCTGGCCACGCTAACGGCGGTAGATCTGCCCGACTGCCTGGTGCCGGTGCCCATGCACTGGTCTCGGCGGCTGTGGCGGGGTTTTAATCAGTCGGTGCTGCTGGCAAATTACCTGGGTAAGGCGTTGGGGGTGCCGGTGGCGGCCGGGTTGGTACAAAGCAATCGCGCCACCGCTCATCAGCAAGGTCTTGGCAAAAGGGCGCGCCGGCAGAATCTCAAAGGCGCCTTTAGCCTCACCGGCCCAGTACCCCGACACCTGGCCCTGGTGGATGATGTGATGACCACCGGCACCACGGTGGCCGCCTTGGCGCAGCTACTCAAAGCCGCAGGCTGTGAACGGGTGCAGGTATGGTGCCTGGCCAGGGCATGACGGATTGACAACTGTTTGAAAAAAAAGCAAACAATCTGCTCCCCGATGACAGCAGCCCGGTAATTCGATACAAAGGCAGCTCTGCTTAATTACCCTGTTGCCGCCGTGAACCTCGACCTGTTCACCATCATTCTGACCGCCCTATTTGCCCTTTGCGGCCTTGTCAGCCTGCACCTGCTGAGCCAGTTGCTGGGGCTGGTGCTGTTCCGTAACGACGGCAAAGCCGGCCGCCGTATCGACCGGCTGCTGGTGTCCTTGTGTATCAGCCTCACCAGCCTGCTGCTGCTGATGACCATGCCCCAGGCCATGGGCATTCGCCCGCTGTGGTTTATGGGCTAGGGCCAAGCGGCCCTGCCAGCTATCAAAAGTTGAAATAAAGGGCGTTGCTGAGCCAGCGCTCCGAGCCGCGCTGCACACCGCGAAAACTCACATCGTCCAAAAACGCCACCACCGTGCCCTGGCCAAAATGCTGGGCCACAGCGGCTGCCGTACCCGCCAGGGCCTTGGCGTTTTGCGGCGCCATAAAGCCTGCCAGCAGCGGTTTGGCGTCATAGCGGGCCGGCACCGTGAACTCGCCGGCCACCTTGGCCAGCATCACTTCGTGGTCTCGCATCAGCGCCAGGGTGTCACTGCCCAAGCCGTAATTGAGGGGGTGGCTTGGGTCCAGATCCGCCAGCACCTGGGTGCCGGCAATGAGGGTTTGGGCCCGGTGGCTGCCCTTGTCGCCATAACCCTGGCCGTCGGTGGAAAAGCTCGCCAGGCGGGCTTTGTCATCCACCAGCTCGGCATTGAGCAGGCCACTGTGCACGCCCCAAGCCACGGCGTCGGTCATCAGGACTAGGTGGCCACCCTGCTGCACCCACTGGGCCAGGCGCTGGCTTTGCAGGGGGTTGAGGGCAATAGGCGCCGCCGCCGGCACGATAAGGTGGGTGAATTCGCGAAGATCCAGCCAGGGCAGCACGCTGTCGTCCAGCAGCGTTACCGCCAGCCCGGCCTTGGTATCGAGGCTCTGCCAAACGCCACCGGCGCGCTGGGCGTTGATATCCCGCCCCACCAGCAGCCCCACCTTGGGCAGGGTGACCCGTTGCAGGCCGCGGCTGCCAAGGCTGACACCGCTTTGGGAAAAGCCGCTGTCCATGCCTTGGATGGCGAGCCCATGGCGGCGGCTGAGTCGGTCCAGGGTCGCCACCAGCTCCGCTGGTTGCTGGGCGCCGGCCGGGATCAGCATGTCCCCCGCTTTGAGGTGCACCTGGCCGTTATCAGCTTCTCCCGGCAGCGCAAACACCTTGATGCCGGCTCTGAGCACATCGGCCAACAGCGCCGGGGCCCGGCTGTCGGCCCAGTCAAAGGCCCAGGCGTAATGAGCCGTTACCGGTGCCGGCGCGGCCTTGGCTGGCTGCCAGGGCTTGCCATTAAGCGCCTTGCTGTAGGACCAGCCGCCCACCGGCAGCACCTCGATGTTGTAGGCCAGGCCCAGGTTCCAGGCAGAGACATCGTAAAAGGTGTTGTCTTCAAACTCGGTTTGGCGGCTGAACACCGATTTGAGTAAGCGGTACTGGGGCTGGCGCGCGTCGATAAAAAGGTCGCGGCCTTTATGCAGCTTTTCGCCGCCAAGGCTGATGTCTTCGCCCAGCTTGCTGACCTTGATGCCGTGCTGGCTCAGCAGCGCCGCCAGATCGTCCAGCCGCGCCTGGTCTCCCGGGTTTTTCAGCACATAGCCCTTGGTTTTGTCCTGGTCGGCAAGAGCCAGGGCGTTTTTGAAAAACGCGCCTTGGTAACTTGCCAGCGCCGCCTTGTTGGCCAGCACCCCGGCCAGCAGCGCCTTGCTGGCGGTAAGCTGGTTTTCGATGGTGAAGGTAAAGCTCATCTCACCAAACGGCGTAGCTACCTGCATGCCGCGGGCGCGGGCCTGCTCGTAGAGGATGCCGATGGCCCCCAGGGCGTCGCCATAACTGGAGGCCTTACCCCAGTAGAAATCGTCATAAGACTCGCCGGTAAAGTAGAGCCGCTGCTGCTGGTCCATGCCCTTGGCTACCGACTGGGCCAATTGGCGGGTCAGGGCCTGGTTTTGCGCCGGGGTCAGGGGGTTGACCCGGCTGGCCACCCCAGGCTGCATGAAAAAGGTGCTGTCGGGGCCCATTTCGTGGAAGTCCCCAAACACCGCCGGCAGCCATTGCTGCCAAAACCGGATGCGGTTTTGAGAAGCCGGGTGGGTTAGTAGTAGCCAGTCGCGGTTCAGATCAAAACCATAGTGCGACAGCCGCCCGGCAGGGAAGTCTTGCCAGCGGGTGCGGTGGCTCAGGGAATCGGAATTATGCTGGCCTTGCATGTTGTTGGCGTAATTGGCGTAGCGGTCCAGGCCATCGGGGTTGAGGGCTGGGTCCATCAGCACCACGGTGTTGTCGAGGATGGCGCCCACTTCCTGGGTGTCGCTGGCCGCCAGCCAGTAAGCCACCAGCGGCGCGGCATTGGCGCCGGAGGGTTCGTCGCCGTGCACCGAGTAGCCCAGCCAGACAATGCTGGGCAGATCCGCCTGGGCTTTACCCTCCAGCACCTGAAGGTGTTGGCTGCGAATAGCCTCCAGCCGCGCCAGGTTTTTGGGGCTGGAGATGGCCAGCAGCACCTGCTGTCGCCCCTCAAGGGTCTGGCCAATGTTGATGGTTTTGATGCGGTCAGATTGCCCCGCCAGCGCCGCCAGGTAGCGCTGCTGCTCGTCAAAACGCAGGTGGCGCTCACCAATGCCAAAGCCCAGTACCGCCTCCGGGCTTGGCAGCGCCGGGTTGAAGCTTTCGCCGGGAAAATACTCGCTACTGGACTGGGCCCAGGCCAAAAGCGGGGTAAGTAGCAGGGGAATAAGGCGTTTCATGGCGTGTCGCTGTCAGGGAAATCTGGGTTTAGGCTACCTAAAGCAACAGCGGCATAACAGGTTGATTACCTTTTCAAAGCGGCGGCTGAGCGGCCAACAGCGCGGCCAAGTGGGCAAGGCGGCGCTTTTTTTGGCGCCAGGGCAGATAGGCCAGCAGCGCCGCCAGCACCACAGCCGGAAGGGTAGCCAGCTCGGCGGCCAGGGTCAGCCCCTGGTGGCGCAGGTAACCGATGGCGATGCCGCTCAGCACCATGGCCACCAACAGCGCCAGCCACAGGCTGTTACCCACCGCCAAAGGCCGCTGGGCCACCTCAATCTGTAGCCACAGAGCCAGCTGTTGTTGCTGGTGGGCATCCAAGCGCTGATAGCTTTGCTGCCAATCTGCTTTGGCAACCTCATCGAGGCGCCGGGCGGCCATCAGCCCCAAAGCCCGGCGCGCCAGGCTGCGAAGGCCAAGGGGCAAGGCTTTTTGGCGCATCAGCCTTTACCTGCCAGCAGCAGCGCCAGGTTGCGCTGGCGCAGTTTAAGGCGGGTGCGATGGGCCACTACCGCCCCCAACAGCAACAGCAGCGGCGGCAAGAACACCCAAAAGAACACCGTGCCCTGGGCCTTTGGGTCCAGCAGCAACAGGGCGCCGGCGATCATCACCGCCGCCAGCGCCACAAACCGGCGCAGCCAGGCGGGGTATTTTTCGCGGTTACCGGCCGCCACCGATTTTTGCAGCCAATTTGCAACGCGCTCCTGGTCCCGCTCGGCCAGGGCGGTAAAGCGCTGCTGCCAAAGGCCGAGGGCATCGCTTTGGCTCAGCCTTGCGCTACCCAGCAGGGTCCAGCCTTCCTGGGCCAGGGCATGGAGGGGGTCGGGCAATTGGGGGCTCATGAATAAGGCTTTTTGGTTAAGGCGATTGGGGCGACCAATTTACTGCTTTGTGCTTTGGCTACCAAGCGCGTTATCATAACCCAGTAAAGTAGTCAGGTTTTATGAGAGGCACCATGATCCGCATCTCCGAGGCCGCCCAGGCCCATTTCAGCAAACTGCTGGCCGACCAGCCCGACGGCACCAATATTCGGGTTTTTGTGGTCAACCCCGGCACCACCAACGCCGAGTGCGGTGTGTCCTATTGCCCGCCGGACGCTGTGGAAGCCACCGATGTCCGCCTGCCTTTCAGCGGCTTTGACGCCGTGGTCGACGAAGCCTCCACGCCCTTCTTGGAAGAGGCAGAGATTGATTTCGTGACCGACCAGATGGGCTCCCAGCTGACCCTCAAGGCCCCCAACGCCAAGGTCCGCAAGGTTGCCGACGACGCTCCGCTTATCGAGCGGGTCGAGTACATGATCCAGTCCCAGGTCAACCCGCAACTGGCGGGGCACGGCGGCCGGGTGGCGGTGATGGAAATCACCAAAGACGGCGTAGCAGTGCTGCAATTTGGCGGCGGCTGCAACGGCTGCTCCATGGTGGACGTCACCCTCAAAGAAGGCATCGAGAAAGAACTACTGGCCGCCTTCCCGGGCGAGCTGAGCGGTGTCAAAGACATGACCGAGCACCAAGCCGGCGAGCATTCCTACTACTGATGCGCCAGCTCATTTATCGCCTGGGCAGCGAGCCCAGGCGATCCATGCGCCGCTTCCTCTCCGGCTTTGCACTGTTCGTACTGGGCCTGTTCTTCGTTTATATGGGCGCCAAGGGCAACCCGCTGCTGCAGGTGCCTGGCCTGTTCTTTGCCATTCCCGGTTTCGCGCTGGCGGCCTGGGGTTATCTTGGCATCTTCTGCAACCGCTTTAGCCAGTTTCTTGACCGCTGATAAATCCCGGTTTTCGGTAGATATACCAAAGACTTAAGCCTCGCATTCCCATAAAGGCGGTCAGCGCCAGCCACAAACCGTGGTTACCCAGGCCCTGGCTGACAAACCACAGCGGAAAAAACACCCCGAAGGTAGACAGCACCATGCTGTTGCGCATGTCCCGGCCCCGGGTAGCGCCGATAAAGACACCGTCAAAAAGATAACACCACAGTGCCACCAGCGGCAGCGCCACCAGCCAGGGCAGGTATTGCTCCGCCACCTGGCGCACTGCTGGCAGGTCGGTCAGCAGTGCCACCAAATGCTGCCCCGCCAGGGCAAAGAGCGCCGTAAAAGCCAGGGCAAAACCCAAGGACCAAGCGCCGCAAAGCCGCACCCAATGGCGAAAGGCCTTTTCGTCTCCCTGGCCGGCGGCCTTGCCGGTCAGGGCCTCGGCGGCGTAGGCGATACCATCCAGGGCGTAGGAGATAAGCATCAAAAAATTGAGCAGCACCGCGTTGGCGGCCACGATGTCGTCGCCCAGGCGTGCGCCCTGGAAGGTCACAAACAAAAAGCACAGCTGCAGGCAAAAGCTTCGCAGCAGAATGTCGCGGTTAAGGCTCAATAGCCGCCGCCAGCCGCTGTGGCCAAGGGCGGCGCGCCAGTCAAAGGCCGGCAGCTGCCGTTTTACCAGCCACAGCCCCAGGGCCAAGGTGGCGTAATCGGCCAGCACCGAGGCAA
This sequence comes from Gallaecimonas pentaromativorans, assembly GCF_003751625.1. Classification (NCBI taxonomy): domain Bacteria; kingdom Pseudomonadati; phylum Pseudomonadota; class Gammaproteobacteria; order Enterobacterales; family Gallaecimonadaceae; genus Gallaecimonas; species Gallaecimonas pentaromativorans. The sequence goes on along the minus strand of NZ_RJUL01000011.1, from coordinate 146,296 downwards.
AAGCAGCGCCCTTGACCTGCCAACCTAGCCCCACCACAAACCATAAATCCAGCACGATATTGAGGCTGTTACCGAGGATAAGCAGCAGCATCGGGCCGCGGGTGTCCTGGCGCCCCACCAAAAAGCCCAGCAGCACCATGTTCATCAGCGCCGCCGGTGCGCTCCAGATGCGGGTAAAGAAGTAGTGCCCGGCCTGGGTGGCCACCTCGCTGGAGGCGCCACTGAGCTTGATGGCCAACAGGCCAATGGGCCACTGCAGCGCCACCATGGCCAGCGCCAGCAGCAGTGCCATGGCCAGGGCCTTGGCCAGCCAGGCCGCCAGCAAAGGGCCGTCCTGGCGGCCATGGGCCTGGGCTACCAGGCCGGTGGTGGCCATGCGTAAAAAGCCGCACAGCCAGAACAAAAAGCTCACCAGCATGGTGCCTACCGCCACGCCGCCGAGAAAGGCGGGGTCAGACAAATGGCCGATAACGGCGGTATCCACCAGTCCCAGCAGCGGCACCGTAACATTAGAGAGGATCATGGGCAGGGCCAGGGCCAGCACCCTTTTATGGTCAGACAACAAAGGCGTATTCCGTGACGTGCGACTAAAGTGCTGAGTCTGACGCCCTGTGCAACGCCGGGCAAGGTGGTTACACTTGGGGGCTTTGAGAATAAAGGAAGCACGCATAATGAAAGGGGCACTTTGCAGCCTGGCCTTGTTGTCAGCCGCCGCCACGGCGGCCACCGACATCAACTCCTACGGCAACACCGACCAGGTCAAGATCACTCACCTGGGCCTGGATCTCACCGTCGATTTCGACAAAAAGCAGCTTGCCGGCAGTGCCACCCTGGATTTCAAACGCATTGAGCCTTCCGCCAGCACCCTGGTGCTGGATACCCGCGCCCTGGACGTGAGCGACGTGCAGCAGCACGTTGACGGCCAGTGGACCGCCGCCAAATGGGCCTGGGGTGAAAAATCCGAGGCCCTGGGCACCGCCATGAAGGTGCAGTTGGCGCCCCATGCCGACCAGGTGCGGGTGAACTATCACACCACCGACGGCGCCACCGGCCTGCAATGGCTGACCCCGGCCCAGACCGCTGGCAAGAAGCACCCCTTCCTCTTTACCCAGGCCGAAGCCATTCAGGCCCGCAGCTTTATTCCGCTGCAAGACAGCCCCTCGGTGCGGGTGACCTACGACGCCACCATCCACGTGCCCAAAGGGCTGATGGCGGTGATGAGCGCCGAGAACAGCCAGAAGGTCAGTCCGGACGGGGTCTACCACTTTCATATGCCCCAGGCGGTGCCGACTTACCTTATCGCCCTTGGCGTGGGTGACCTCAAGTTCAAGGCCATGGGCAAACGCACCGGCGTTTATGCCGAGCCTTCGGTGGTGGACGCTGCCGCCAAGGAATTTGAAGACACCGAATCGATGATCCAGACGGTGGAGAAGATGTTCGGGCCTTACGCCTGGGGCCGCTACGATCTGTTAATTCTGCCCCCCAGCTTCCCCTTTGGCGGCATGGAAAACCCGCGCCTGAGCTTCATCACCCCCACCGTTATCGCCGGTGACAAATCCTTGGTGTCCCTCATCGCCCACGAGTTGGCCCATTCTTGGTCCGGCAACCTGGTGACCAACGCCAGTTGGCAGGATTTGTGGCTCAACGAAGGCTTTACCACCTACCTGACCTACCGCATCACCGAAGCGGTATACGGCAAGGACCGCGAGCGAATGGAAGCGGTGCTGGGTTATAAGGACCTGCAAGAAGACTTGGCCGCCATCGCCCCGGCCGACACCCGCCTGGTGCCCGATTTGACCGGCCGCGACCCTGACGATGCCTTCTCCGATATTCCCTACGAGAAGGGCTCGCTGATGCTCACCGAAATCGAGCACAAACTGGGCCGCAAGAAGATGGACGCCTTCTTGAAAGGCTACTTCAACAAGTTCCGCTTTCAGTCGGTGTCGACCAGCGATTTCCTCGGTTACGCCAAAGACCAAGGCCTGGATATCGACCGCCTCAAGGAATGGATCTACCAGCCTGGCCTGCCCAAGGGCGCGCCCAAGCCGGAGTCTGATGCCTTTGACAAGGTGCTGGCCGAGCAAAAGCAATGGCTCAGCGGTAAAGAAGCCGCCAGCGACGTGCCGTTCAAAGACTGGACCGCCCAGCAGCAGATCTACTTTGTGTCCGAGCTGCCAGACAGCCTGACCCAAGCCCAGATGAGCGAGCTGGACAAGGCCTTTGCCCTGACCGGCACCCGCAACACCGAAGTGGCCCACGTCTGGTATCGCCAGGCCATCAAGCACGATTACCAGCCGGCCTTTGCCGCCATGAGCGACTACCTGCGCCATATCGGCCGGCGCAAACTCATCGTGCCGCTCTACCAGATGCTGATGGAAAAACCCCAGTATCAGCAAATGGCCAGAAAGGTTTATGCCGAGGCCCGCCCCGGCTACCACCCTCTCGCCCAGAACACCCTGGATGAGATCCTGAAGTAACACCCAGGCCGCCTGGCTAGTCCAGGCGGCCTTTTTGTTGGATTTGCCATGCGTTTTCTTTTACTTGTCGCCGCTTTTGTCATCGCACCCTGCCAGGGCGCCGTGATCCTGCTCTACCACCATGTCGCCACCGACACCCCAGCCAGCACCACCACCTCGCCCCGGGATTTCCTGGCGCACATGCAATACCTCAAGGACGGCGGTTTTCAAGTGGTGCCCATGAGCGATGTGGTGGCCGAAGCCAAGGGCGAAAAGACTCTGGCCGATAAATCCGTGGCCATCACCTTCGACGACGGCTACCAGGATATCGCCGACAACGCCGCCCCCATTCTGGCCAAATTCGGTTACCCCTATACGGTGTTCATCAACCCGGACCGGACCGCCTACCCCGATATGATGTCCCAGGCCACGCTAAAGGGGCTTAAAGGCGCCACCATCGGCAACCACACTGCCGGCCACGCCCATTTGACCACCTTGCCGCTGCCGCTGGCCCGCCAGGCCATCCTCGATGGCCAACTGCCAGGCGAGCCCAAATGGCTGGCCTGGCCTTACGGCGAATACAGCCCAGCGCTTGAGAAAATCGCCGCAGACCTTGGCTACGTAGGCTTTGGCCAGCAATCAGGCCCCTCCGGCCCTTATAGCAGCCTGACCGCCCTGCCCCGCTTCCCGGCTGCTGGCCCTTATGCCAACCTCGACACCCTCAAGACCAAGCTGCTGAGCCTGCACATGCCCCTTGAGAGTTCCGATACCAGCATGATGGTCAACGACGACAAATCGCCGCCCCTGACCTTAACCCTCAAGGGCAGCGACCCCATGGCCAGCCGCTTTGCCTGTTATTTCCTGGGCCAGCGGGTCAAGCTGAGTATCCTTGGCACCACCATCAAGGTACCGGCCATCGCCTTGCCGCCGGGGCGCTCCCGCCTAAACTGCACCGCGCCGAGTAAAACCAAGGAAGGCCGTTACTATTGGTGGTCCCAGGCCTGGCTCTCGGGCAGAGGACTTGATTGATGGAAAAGCCAGAACCTTTTAAACGCCTGGCGCCGGGCCATAGGCTCTGCGCCTTGAGTGACCTTAACGATCCGGGCTCCAAAGGCTTTGTCTTTGAAAGCCCCGGTGGTGAGCGGCTGTCTATTTTTGTGGTGCGTAAAGGCGAGGCGGTGTTTGGCTACGTAAACCGCTGCCCCCATATGGGGGTGCCCTTGAGCGCGTTGCCAGACCTGTTCCTTGCCTCCGACGGGCAAATCCTTTGCGACAAGCACGGCGCCCTTTTTGATGTACAAAGCGGGCTTTGCACCGAAGGCCCCTGCCGCTACCACTACCTTCAGCAAGTGCCGGTGCAGGTGCAAGGCGGCCAGGTACTCACCGCCTGACCCCGTTACCGTTCTTGCAACAGTGATTTGCGAAGCTAAACTTTGAAGCTTACCTTCGTAAATTTCATACTGTCGCCATGAACGTCAAAGCCGATAACGCCGCCACCGCCGTTGCCCTGCGCCAGGTGCTGGGCAAGCTCAAGCGCCGCCTCCGTGAAAAAGCCCCGGCCGACCCTTTTAGTTGGTCGCAACTGGCGGTGCTTCGCCACCTGCACAGCAAAGGGCAGGCTTCGGTAAGCCAATTGGCCAAATGGGAAGGCGTGCGCTCCCAGTCCATGGGCGCCACCCTGGCCGCCATGGAGGCCGGTGGTTGGCTGGCACGTTCCCCCGATCCCCAAGACGGCCGCAAGGTGCTGTTTCAGATGAGCCCCCAATGTGAGGCTTGGCTCGCCCAGCACCGGGCCCGAAGGGATGACTGGCTGGCGTCGATCATCACCTCGCGCTTCAGCCCGCAAGAACAGGACGTTCTGGCCCAGGCAATGGAACTGCTCGAACGCATCGCCGATGCCGAATAGTCCCGCAGCTTAGGAGCAAACATGACCCTTTCTCTCGACCCCAAAACCGCCCTGGTGGTGATTGACCTGCAACACGGCATTATCCGCCTGGCCAAAAGCCTCAACCTCAGCGAAGCGGTAGATGCCGTAGTGGCCAACAGCATTGCGGTGCTGGATGCCTTTCGTGCCAAAGGCCTGCCGGTGGTGCTGGTGAATGTAGCGGGCGGCGCCCCTGGCCGCACCGAACAGGCGCGTAGCCATGGCGAGCTGCCTGCCGATTGGGCAGAACTGCTGCCCGAGCTTAACGCCCAGGACGGTGACATTTTGATCACCAAACATAACTGGGGCGCCTTTATCGGTACCGACCTTGACCAGCAACTAAAGGCCCAGGGCGTCACCCAAGTGGTGGTGCTGGGTATCGCCACCAGCATCGGTGTCGAATCCACCGCCCGCCAGGCTTATGAGCTGGGTTACAACGTGACCCTGGTTACCGATGCCATGGCCGATGTCGCCGAAGCAACCCACCAAAACAGCATCGAGCATATCTTTCCTCGGCTGGGGCAGCGCACCACCAGCGCCCAACTGCTGGATAACCTCAAGGGGTAACCATGGCCGCTCAACGGGGCGGCACCTTCCGCTCCCTTAACAATGCCAACTACCGGGTCTGGGCGGCCGGTGCCCTGGTGTCCAATATCGGCACCTGGATGCAGCGCACCGCCCAGGACTGGTTGGTATTGACCATCCTCACCGACCACAACGCCACCGCCCTTGGCATCATGACCGCGCTGCAGTTTTTCCCGCAGTTGCTGCTGTTGCCCCTGACCGGCTTTGCCGCCGACCGTATCGACCGGCGCAAACTGCTGATGGCGACTCAAGGCGCCATCGGTCTGTTGGCACTGGGCCTGGGGCTGTTGACGGTCACCGGCCAAGTGCAACTGTGGCATGCCTACGGCTTTGCCTTGCTGCTGGGCTGCACTACCGCCTTTGACGGCCCGGTGCGCCAGGCCTTTGTCTCGGAAATGGTGGGAGACGACGAGCTACCCAACGCGGTGGCCATCAACTCCACCTCCTTTAACAGCGCCCGCATGATAGGGCCGGCTATCGCCGGGCTGTCCATCGCCGCCATCGGCACCGGCTGGGTCTTTATCATCAACGCCTTGTCGTTTATTCCGGTGCTGTGGTCACTGCTGGCCATTAACGAGGGCAGGCTCTTTAAAACCGACAAACCTCTGGCCAAAAGCGGGCTGTGGGAGGCCTTTCCCTATGTCTGGCAGCAAAAACGCATTCTCTTTACCCTGTTGATGCTGTTTCTGATGGGCAGCGTTGGCCTGAACTTCCCGATTTTCATCTCCACCATGTCGACCCTGGTGTTCCACGGCGATGCCAGCCAGTACGGGCTGATGACCTCGATGCTGGCCATCGGCACCATCAGTGGCGCCTTGCTGGCTGCCCGGCGCGACAAACCCCGGCCCGCCCTGCTGCTGGCCGGTTCCCTGGCCTTTACCCTGACCATGGTACTGGCCGCCCTCAGCCCCAACGAGGTGGTGTTTTGCGTATTGCTGGTACTGATTGGCCTGGCTGCCCAGACCTTTATCATCACCGCCAACAGCTCGATACAACTGGCCACCCGGCCCCAGATGCGTGGCCGGGTGATGGCGATTTTCATGGCCATTTCCCTTGGGGGCATGCCCCTGGGCGGGCCTTTTGTAGGCTGGGTGGTAGACCACTTCGGCGCCCGCTGGGGACTGGTGGTGGGCGCCTGCGGTGGCCTTGCCGCCAGCCTCGCCGCCTTGTGTTACTGGCTGTGGTTTCACCATAAGGCTCCCTCCGAAAAGCGCTCTGATTCAGTAAGTTAACTGAACAACCTGGCGCCTTGGCTCAACACGGGTGGCCGCCGATGCTAGGCTCAATGGTTCTTGCCAGGACAGGAGCAGGCGCCATGACAGACTCGGAAAAGGCCGTTTCGGATAACGGTTCTGGGCTTTCACAACAAGATCAGTACCGGGCACGCAAGCAGCTGCCACCGGCGGCGCCGGTGCTGCACGAAACCATTCGCCTGCTGGGGGAAGAGGAGCTTAACCGCAACCTCAGCGCCCTGTGGTGGTCGGCCCTGGCTGCTGGGCTTTCCATGGGTTTTTCGCTGATGGCAAGAGGGCTTTTGCAGGCCTATCTCCCTGAAGGCAATGGCTTTTACCTGGTGGAATGCGCCGGCTATTCGGTGGGTTTTGTGATTGTCATCCTGGCCCGCCAGCAACTTTTTACCGAGAACACCATCACCGCCGTGCTGCCCTTTATGTCTAGCGCCAGTTGGCAAAAGTTCGGCTGCCTGCTGAGGCTCTGGCTGATTGTCATGCTCGGCAACCTGGCCGGGGTGGCGCTTTACGCCTACGGTCTTGGCCGCATGGAGCTGTTTGAACCGAAAGTACTGCACGCCTTTAGCGCCATCGGCGAAGAGGTGATGCACAACAGCCCCTGGCAGATGTTCAGCAAAGGCATCATGGCCGGCTGGCTGATTGCCATGATGGTGTGGATGAACGCCGCCTCCAGCGCCCGGCTGATGGTGGTATTGATCATGACCTACCTCATCTCCATCGGCGGCTTTACCCACATCATCGTCGGCTCGGCCGAGGTACTGTATTTGGTGTTCCACGGCCAGGCGTCACTGGCGAGCTATGTGGTGGATTTTGCCCTGCCCACCCTTGCCGGCAACATCGTCGGCGGCAGCCTTATCTTTGCCCTGATAAGCCACGCCCAGGTGCGCGGCGATGAGCAGCTCAATGTGGAAAAGAGCCCTTAAACAACCGCACCAGGGCGATTTTCAGGCAAAAAAAAGGCGCCTCTGGGGCGCGCAGGAATGACGTGGAAGTGGGGATGGTCCCCTGGGAGAAAAACGGCAGAAAACACCAAAGTTAACTATGTCAGAACAGCTGTTATCTTCCGCTACCTGCCCCGGCCTGCCAACTGCCTAAAACAACAGGACAAAAAGCTCATTGCCCCTGTGGCCGGGCCAGGCAGTGCTGGGTTTTGCCGTCTTTTTCCAGCACCACGTCCAGTTGGCCCTGGTGCTCACGAATGCTTTGCCCCGGCCCCGAATAGAGGGTGCCACTGGCCGCTTCACGCTGGAACATCACCCAGTTGCCGCCCTGGCCACTGGCCAGCAGGGATTTGGGGTGGGTGTCGAAGTAACGCACCCGCAGGTTGTGGCTGGCGTCGCCATCGCAGACCAGGGTGATGTCATGGCTCATGGCCACCAGGCCGTAGCGGGCTTGCAGCCAGGCAATGCGCTGCACGTAGCCTCCTTGGACGCAGCTGCGCTCGTCGTTGGCTTTCCAGCATTCATCGCGCTTTTGGGTCCATTGCTGTTGGCCAAGGCGCAGGGCGTCGCTGTCATCGGCTTTGGAAAGGGCTTTGTCAAAAACGCCGGCCAGTTGGTCGTCCAGCTCGGAGAGCAGCGGGTCCTGGCAGACCATGATGGCAATGCGGCTGCCTTTAACCTGCCCGCAGTCTCGGGCCATGGCTGGCAGCGCGCAGCCTAGGGCCAGTATCAGGGTGATAAAACGGATCATCTTGCCTCCTCAGGCAGCTGCCAGGCCAAGCAAAATAAGGGTAGCAAAGCCACCAATGAGCAATAACGCCAGTACCAGCCCGGCCAGGGCCAGGCCTTTTTTATGCCCGGCTTTTACCAAGCCGGCTATGGCCAGGCCCAGCGCCAGCAGCCCCAGCAACAGAGCCACCAGCATCAGTAGCCCCAGCACCATCATCACCGGCGACTGCTGGTTCACAAGCTGCGGGTGGTGGCTGCCGATATAGGCGCTCGCCGCAAAGGTGCCAACCAGCGTCAGCACGCCTACCAGGCTGCTGACAAAGGCGGCGACAGCCAGCCTAGAATGGCGTTGTGGTTCCATGCCCTGCTCCGCTTGTTTGGCCAAGGGCTATCAAAGCATAGCGCCGGGGCATTGTTAATCACTTGTTTTACATCATCTTATTGCGGTTCAGCATGGCGTTTGGCAGATCTTGCCGCCCCGCAGCCGGCAACAGCGCGGAAAAACGCTTTCTCGGCTCACAGTAAGGACTAACTGCCACGGCCCCCTTTTCAAATGGCCCCGGCTCGGTACTATGGTCTGCCGACCTTTGAACAATGCGACCATGGAAAAGAAGATCCTGCTCACCGACTGCCCCGACGCCAAGGGGCTGATCGCCAAGATCACCAACATTTGCTACAAGCACCAGCTCAACATCACCCGCAACAACGAGTTTGTTGACCGGGACCATGGCCGCTTTTTCATGCGCACCGAGCTCAACGGCATTTTCAACGACGAGACCCTGCTGGCCGACCTCGACGACGCCTTGCCGCAGTACACCAAGCGCCGCCTGGTACCGGCCGGGCGCAAGCGCATCGTGATATTGGTGACCAAAGAAGCCCACGCCCTTGGCGATATCCTGATGAAGTGCTTCGAAGGGGCCCTGGACGTGGAAATTGCCGCTGTTATCGGCAACTACGACACCCTGGGCAAGCTGGTGGAAAAGTTCGATATTCCCTTCCACCACGTGTCCCACGAGGGGCTGAGCCGCCCCGAGCACGAGGCCGAGTTGATGAAGGTGGTGGACAGCTACCGCCCCGACTACCTGGTGCTGGCCAAGTTCATGCGCATCCTCACCCCCAGTTTTGTGGCGGCCTACCCCCATAAGATCATCAACATCCACCACTCCTTTCTGCCTTCGTTCATCGGCGCCAACCCTTACCGGCAGGCCTTTGAGCGCGGCGTGAAGATGATTGGCGCCACCGCCCACTTCGTTACCGACGACTTGGACGAAGGCCCGATCATCGAGCAGTCGGTGATCCACGTGAACCACGCCATGTCCGCCAATGACATGGCCCGCGCTGGCCGGGATGTGGAGAAATCGGTGCTGAGCCGTGCCCTGCAACTGGTGCTGGACGAGCGGGTGTTTGTCTACGGCAACAAAACGGTGGTGTTCAAGTAACGGGGCTTCAGGGGGCCTGCTGCGGCTCGGTGGGAGGCTCGTCCAGCTTACCGGCCAGGGCCTCAAGTTTGTTGTAGCCCTGGTGGCAATCGAGGCGTTTTTGTACTCCGTCGGGGTTGGTTACCACCAGTCCTTGCACGTCGCTGGGGGGCAAGGGGGTTTTGCGGTAGTCGTCGAACAGCAGGTAGTGGCTGCCGTGGCTGGTAAAGCTCAATTGGTAACGCTCGCGCTGCTCGCCGCTGATATGGCGCAGGAAGAAGTCACTACCTCTACCGAGGTTGAGGCCATTTAGCACCAGGTGCAGGCCGGCGCCGCCGGGTTCGCCGCACAGGGCCACCACCTTGGGCTGGCTGCAACTGAAGTAGTTGGTCTCCCCTGCCGGGCAACCGTTGCCCCAACTGGCTGCGCTGGTCGTAAAACTGGCCAGCAGCAGGGCGCTGTAAATCGGCCTGATGCCGTGCATTCCCTTGCCTTGTTCTCTTTTCACACAATGAAAGAGGATAGGCGTTAATTTTCGCAAGTTCGCGCACTTTCATGACTTTCAGCTGACTGAACCGGCCGATGGCCGCAGCGGCTCTTTCGCTTAGCGCCCGGCTTTTGCCATGCTGGAGCCTGGACAAGGAGGACAACATGAAAGCCATTCTCGGGATCTTGCTGGGCGCTCTGGCCCTGCCACTGCTGGCAGCCACCACCCCGCAGGACGCCATGCTCAGCCACTACGCCTACCCTTATCCGGTGCGCACTTTCGCCCTCACCGCCCAGCAGCAACCGTTGCAGATGGCCTATATGGATGTGCCACCAGCAAGTGGTAAGGTCCCCAAAGATACGGTGGTGTTGCTGCACGGCAAGAACTTCTCCGGCGCTTACTGGCAACGCACCATCAGTACTCTCAGCCAGGCCGGTTACCGGGTTATCGCCCCCGACCAACTGGGCTTTGGCAAATCCAGCAAGCCCACCGAGTTCCAATACAGCTTTCAGGCCCTGGCCACCTACACCCACCAGTTGCTGGCAAGCCTTGGGGTGCAAAAAATGGTGCTGGTCGGCCACTCCATGGGCGGCATGCTGGCCAGCCGCTACAGCCTGATGTTTCCAGAGGATGTGAGCAAACTGGTGCTGGTTAACCCCATAGGCCTTGAAGACTGGAAGCGCCAAGTACCCTACCAGAGCCTGGACGACGCCATTGCCGCCGAGCACGCCCAGACCCCGGAGTCGGTGAAAAACTACATGACCAAGGCGTATTTTGACGGCAAGTGGCAGCCGCAATACCAGCCGCTGCTGGCCATCCAGGCTGGCTGGACCATAGGCCCGGACGCCGGTCTGATGGCCACAGTCGACGCCCTGACCAGCGACATGATCTTTACCCAGCCGGTGCTCTATGAGTTCCCCGATATCAAGGCCAAGACCCTGCTCATCATCGGCACCCGCGACCGCACCGCCATCGGCCGCAACAGGGCCGATGCCAAAACCGCCGCCACCATGGGCCGTTACGATGTGCTGGGCAAAGCCACCGCCAAGGCCATTCCCCAGGCGCAGCTGGTGGAGCTGCCCGGCATCGGCCACGTGCCGCAATTCGAGGATTTTGACGACTACATCAAGGCCCTTGAGCGCTTTTTGGCCCAGTAAATGCGGTTCTGATTTGAAGCAAAACGCCGTCTAGCCGGGCAGCATCCGGCCGCTGTGGTACAAGGGCTTCACACCCTTGACAGGCAGGCCCCATGAGATTGCTGCTGATACTGCTGCTGGCGTGGCCGGCCTGGGCCAACCAGGCCGAGCCCCGCTACTACCAAAACCCCATTATCCACGCCGATTATGCCGACCCTGACGCCATCCGGGTCGGCACCAATTACTATCTCATCGCCTCAAGTTTCAACGAGGTACCGGGGCTGCCGCTGCTCACCTCCACCGACTTGGTGCACTGGCAATTGGTAGGCCATGCCCTGCCCCGCAATGTGCCCGACGCTCATTACCGGCAAGTGCAGCACGGCAACGGGGTCTGGGCGCCGGCGCTGCGCTTTCACGGCGGCAGGTTCTGGATCTTCTACCCCGACCCGGACTTTGGCATCTACGTGCTGAGCGCCACAGATTTTCGCGGCCCCTGGAGCCCGCCAAGGTTGCTGCTCCCCGGCAAGGGCATCATCGACCCGGCACCCTTTTGGGACGACGACGGCCGGGCCTGGCTGCTACACGGCTGGGCCAAAAGCCGGGCGGGGTTTAACAACGTGCTGACCTTGCGGGAAATGGCCCCCGATGTCAGCCAGATGCTGGAAGATGAGGGCCAATTGGTGGTGGACGGCAATCGCCTGCCCGGCTTTCGCACCCTCGAAGGGCCCAAGCTCTATAAAAAAGACGGTTACTACTACATTTTCGCGCCGGCCGGCGGGGTAAAAGAAGGCTGGCAGACGGTGTTTCGAAGCCGCCAGCTGCAAGGGCCTTACCAGCACCGCATTACCCTCGCTCAGGGCAACACCGACATCAACGGGCCCCATCAGGGCGCCTGGGTAACGGCAACCGACGGCAGCGACTGGTTTATCCATTTTCAGGACAAGGGCCCCTATGGCCGTATCACCCACCTCGAGCCCATGGTGTGGCGCCAGGGCTGGCCGGTGATGGGCAACGAGGGCGAGCCGGTTGCCCGCCACCCAAGCCCACCCGGCCCGCCCAGCACGGCTCTTGCCAGAGGCTCAGACCATTTTGATAAATCCCTCGCCCTTGCCTGGCAATGGAATGCCAACCCAAGTGAAGACTGGGCACGCATCCAGGCAGGGCAGCTCCACCTCAAGGCCCTGGCCGGGCCCGATAACCTTTGGCAGGTGCCTAACCTGCTGCTGCAAAAGTTTCCGGCCCAGGCTTTTGGCGCCGAGGTGAGCCTGATGGCGCCTGCCCAAGGCGTGCGCCGGGCCGGGCTCCTTATCTACGGCAGCGATTATGGCTGGGTGGGGGCCGAGCAAAACGCCAAAGGCCCGGTTCTGGTGATGGTCTTGTGCCAAAAGGCCAAGCAGGGGTGCCGCGAGCAGCGCTGGCAGGCGCCCTTTACCGGCCAGGTTGCACGGCTTGGGGTACAAGTAAACGCTGCTGCCCAAGTGCAGTTTTTGGCGAACGGCCAGCCCCTCGGGCCGCCTTTTACCGCCCAGCCCGGGCGCTGGATAGGGGCCCGCATCGGCCTTTTTGCCCAGGGCGACGGCCAGCAAGAAGCGCGCTTTGACGACTTTAGCCTCCACTTTTAACGGGGTATCCTTGGCAAAAACCAAGGAGCTGCCCCGTGCTCAAAGCCATTCACCACGCCGCCATCATTTGTAGCGACTACCCGCGCTCCAAGCATTTTTACACCGCCATTTTGGGCCTTGCCGTGCTGGCAGAGCATTACCGCGAAGCGCGGGATTCTTGGAAGCTGGACCTGGCCCTGCCGGACGGCAGCCAGTTGGAGCTGTTTTCCTTTAACCATGCCCCCCAAAGGCCCAGCTACCCGGAGGCCCAGGGCCTGCGCCACCTTGCCTTTGTGGTCGACGACGTTGCCGCCGCTGCCAAGTGGCTTCAAGACCAGGGGGTAGCGGTGGAGCCGGTGCGTATAGACCCATACACCGGCAAGGCCTTTACCTTTTTTGCCGACCCCGATCAGCTGCCCCTGGAGCTCTACCAGGGGTGAGGCATTGCTCACAATTTCGGCTCGCTGGCGCCAGGCCCCCGGCAGGGCAAGGTTGGCAGGCGGGCGAGCAAAAATGCTTAGAGATCAGTACCATCACCAATAAAGTTTACAAAATCAAAAACATAAGTTAACAAAAAGCAACCTGGCGCCGCTAGAAAGCCCTGTCCTTTATCGGTATAACGTTCAGCTTCTCGCTTAATTACAAAAATATACCTATGACAGCCACAGCTTCAGTAGACGCCGCTAAGGGTGCAGAGACCAAAACTCGCCGCGCCTTTATCGCGCTTTTCATGATCGAGATGTGGGAGCGCTTCGGCTTCTACGGCATGCAGATCCTGATGGTGCTTTTTGCCATCGAGTATCTGGGTTTCAACGATGATCGCGCCAACCTGACCTGGGGCGCCTTTGCCGCCATGATCTACATCACCCCGGTTGCCGGCGGCTGGATCGGCGACAAGGTACTGGGCGCCAGACGCACCACCATGCTTGGCGGCGTGGTACTGGCCCTGGGTTACGGCTTGCTGGCCGTGCCGTGGGACCAATTCATGGGCAGCAGCGGCCACAGCCTGGTGTTCTTCTCCATGGGTGTGATCGCGGTAGGTAACGGCCTGTTCAAAGCCAACCCCAACAACCTGGTGGCCAAGCTGTACGAAGGGGACGAGTCCAAGCTCGACGGCGCCTTCACCCTGTATTACATGTCCATCAACATCGGCGCCTTCCTGTCCCAGTGCCTTACCCCCATCATCCGGGTGCACTACGGCTGGCATTGGGCCTTCCTGATCTGCGCCTTGGGCCTGGTGTTTGGCGTGGCTCAGTTCAAGGTGCAAAGCCGCTACCTCGAGCACGTAGGCTCGGCTCCCGACTTCAAACCCATGAACAAGGGCAAGCTGCTGGGCGTGCTGGGCGGCTCGCTGATCGTGGCGGTGCTGATTGGCCTGGTGGTGCAAAGCACCGAAGTGGCCGAGTGGGTGGTGAACCTGGCCAGCGTCGGCCTGGCGCTGTTCTTCCTGGTGCTGGTGGTCAAAGCCACCACCGCCGAGCGGGCTGGGCTTATCGCCATGGTGATCCTGACCCTGCAGACCATCCTGTTCTTCATCTTCTACCAGCAGATGTCTACTTCTCTGACCCTGTTCGCCAAGAACAACGTGGACCTGCACTTCCTGGGCTACAGCATTCCGCCGGAGCAGTTCCAGGTGCTGAACCCGTTCTGGATAGCGGTGATGAGCCCGGTACTGGCCTGGCTGTACGCCTCTTTGGGCAAGAAGGACAAAGACCCGTCTCTGGCCGGCAAATACGCCTGGGGCTTTGTGCTGCTGGCCATCGGCTTCTTCCTGTACGCCGTGTCCGGCAACTTCGCCAGCGCCCTGGGCCTGGTGTCGCCGCAGTGGATGCTGTGGGGTTACTTCTTCCAGTCCGTGGGTGAGCTGCTGATCTCCGGCCTCGGTCTTGGCATGGTAGCCCGTTACGTGGCGCCTAGCCTGCGCGGCCTGATGATGGGCGCCTGGCTGCTGGCCACCGGTTTGTCCCAATACCTGGGTAGCGTAGTGGCCAACTTTGCCAGCGTGCCGGAAAACATCACCAGCCCGCTGCAAACCCTGCCGCTGTACACCGACCTCTTTATGAAGCTCGGCTGGGTGGCTTTGGCTGGCGCCGTGGTGGCCATCGTGCTGGTGCCCTACCTCAAGCGCCTCGATAGCCGCAGCAAAGAAGCCGCCGCCCTGTGGGCCAAGCAATAAGGCTTTAAAAACCCAATAAAAAACGCGCCATCAGGCGCGTTTTTTATTGCCGCAGTTACAGCTCGGCGTGGGGGCCGAAGGCCTCGTAATGGATGCGCTCGCCGCTCACCCCCAGGGCCAGCAGCTGGCCCTTGATGGCCGCCATAAAGCCGATGGGGCCGCAGAGATAAAAGAGGCCATCGGCCAGAGGCAGCTCATAGCGGATGGGGGCCAGATCCATCAAGCCGTGCTGGTCGTTATACCAGTAGCGAAGGGGCACGCCATGGGCCTTGGCCAGTTCCTGCTGGCGAGCCTTAAAGCTGTGCTGGATTTGGTTTTCGCAGGCATGAAGAAACTGCACCACCCGCCCGGGTTGCTGCTGGGCAAGGGTTTCGAGCATGCTCATCATCGGCGTCAGACCCACCCCGGCAGACACCAACACCACCGGCGCCTGGCTTTGGGTATCGAGGAAAAAATCCCCCGCTGGCGGCATCAGGGCCACTTCATCCCCCACGGCCAGCTCATCGTGCAAGAAGTTGGATACCAGCCCTTGGTCTTCACGCTTTACGCTGATGCGATAACCCTTGCCGTTAGACGCCGCTGACAGGCTGTACTGGCGAATTTCCTGGTAGTCGCCCTGGCTGGGTTTGACCTTGATACCGATGTATTGGCCGGGTTCAAAGGCCATTACCGCGCCGCCATCGGCCGGCTCAAAGTAGAAGCTGGTCACTTTTTCAGATTCCGCCACCTTGGCAGCCAGGCGGAAAGCCCTTTCTCCTTCCCAACCGCCCTCGGCGGCCTTGTGCTGGGCATAGAGGGTGCCTTCACGGTCGATAAAGATCCCGGCTAGAAACTGGTAAGCCTCGGCCCAAGCGGCGGTGGTGTCACTGTCGAAAGTGTCGGGGGCCAGCTCCTGCAAGGTCGCCAGCAGGTGCTTACCGACGATGGCGTATTGCTCGGGTTTGACCACAAAGCTGGTGTGCTTCTGGGCAATGCGCTCCACCGCCGCCGCCAGCACTTGTGGGTTTTCAATGTGCTGGGCGTAGGCGGCCACAGCGGCAAAGAGCGCCGCCGGTTGGCGCCCTGAGCGCTGGTTGGAGAGATTGAATACGTCCTTAAGCTCAGGGTTGTGCGCAAACATGCGCTGATAAAAATGCTGGGTAACAGCCGGGCCGGCGCTGGCAAGGACCGGAATAGTGGCTTTAACGCGGGCAATGGTCTGGGCGCTTAACATCAGGTGGCTCCTTGAAAGGACATTAACTGCCTTAGCTATTACAAGGGCCGTGCCATATCAGCATCACCATACATATCAATGCGTTACAAAATACGCCTTGTCATATCGAGTCATTATGACTCACACTTTAGGCTGTCTTTTTCGCACCATGGAGTCATATTGACTCATGCCTGAACCCGGCCAACACCTGCTGCTGGAAATCGCCCTCGACCTTGCCAGCAGCCTCACCAACGATGACCGTTTTGACCGCCTGCTCACCGCGCTCAGAAAGGCCATTCCCTGCGACGCCATCGCCTTGCTGGCCTACCGCACTCCCCATGCCATTCCCCTGGCCATTCAGGGGCTGAGCCCCGACACCCGGGGCCGGCGCTTTGCCGTTGGCGAGCACCCGCGCTTTGCGGCCATGGCCGAGGCGCAAAAGCCGGTGCGCTTTCCCGCCGACAGCCCCCTGCCCGACCCTTACGACGGCCTGTTGCTTAACGACGACAGCGCCATTCCCATTCATGCCTGCATGGGGTTGCCGCTTTTTGTCGACAGCCAGCTGCTGGGTTTTTTGACCTTCGACAGCCTCACGCCAGGGGTATTCGACCACATCGGTGAACGCACCCTGGACATGGTGTCGGCGCTGGCCGCCGCCACCCTCAAGGCCGCCATCCAGCTTGATGCCCTGGAGCGCCAGGCCCAGCACAACACCCAGGTGATGCAGACCCTCACCCTCGATGCCATGGCCCAAGGCGGCAACTCCCTGCTGGGAGACAGCCTGCCAATGCTGGCCCTCAAGCAAGAGCTGGCGCTAGTGGCGCCCTCGGATTTCACGGTGCTGGTGCTGGGGGAAACCGGGGTCGGCAAGGAGCTGGTGGCCCGTACCCTGCACGCCCAATCGGCCAGGAAAGGGGCGCCATTGGTGCACCTCAATTGCGCCGCATTGCCCGAGCAACTGATTGAAAGCGAGCTTTTTGGCCACACCAAGGGCGCCTTCACCGGCGCCGACAGCGCCCGGCCGGGGAAATTTCTGCTGGCCGACGGCGGCACCCTGTTTCTGGACGAAGTGGGCGAGCTGAGCCCCGGCACCCAGAGCAAGCTACTGCGGGCCCTACAAAGTGGCGAGATCCAACCGGTGGGCCAGGATAAAGTGCGCCAGGTGGACGTGCGGGTGATCGCCGCCACCAACCGCGATCTGAAAACCGAAGTGGCGGCCGGGCGTTTTCGGGCCGACCTCTACCATCGCCTCAGCGTTTACCCCATTTTGGTGCCGCCGCTGCGAGAAAGGGGCGGCGATATTCTGCTGTTGGCCGGGTTCTTTTTGGAGAACACCCGCCGCAAGCTCGGCCTGGCGCAGCTCAAGCTGGCCCAGGCTACTCAAGATTTGCTGATGCGTTACGACTGGCCAGGCAATGTGCGGGAGCTGGAGCACTGCATCAGCCGGGCCGCCCTCAACGCCATCCGCGAGCAGGGCCGCCATGGGGTGCTGACCCTAGCCCCCGGCCACTGCGCCTTGGAACCGGTTGGTCCAGCTCCGCTGCCCACAGCGCCACCTCCTGGCACAGCTCAGGCTGACCTTCGGCTGGCGGTGGAGGATTACCAGCGCCAATTGATCCGCGAAGCGCTGCTGGCCAATGACCACAGCTGGGCCGGCGCCGCCCGGGCCCTCAACCTGGACAGGGCCAACTTGCAGCGCCTGGGCAAACGGCTGGGAGTGGTGGTGAGCAAAGGGCTCTAGTGGTGGCTTATCACCGCCAAGTCGGCAACAAGCTGGCGGGTGTCCACCAACGGCAGGTTACCCTCGGCGGGCCGGAACATGGCCTCCAACTGGCCCTGAGGATTGATAAGCACCATACCGGCGGAGTGGCTGATATCGCCATTGGCACTTTGCCGATACATCAGCCCCAACTGGCGGGTAAAGGGTTCGAGCACCGCAGACTCTGCGCGCAGGGCGATAAATTCCGGGCGAAAAAAGTGGATGTAGGCGGCCAGTTTTTCGGTGCTGTCTCGGCCCGGATCGGCACTTAAAAACAGCACCTGCACCGGCGCACCGGCCGCCTCTTCCAGTTGGGGGTAACTGGCTGACAGCCGGCTCAAGGTGGCGGGGCAGACATCGGGGCAGCTGGTGTAACCCAGGAACAGCAAGCTCCAATGGCCTTTGAGGTTTTCCTGGGTGAAGGGCTGGCCGCGTTGGTCACTGAGCTCAAAGGGGCTCAACTGGCGGGCCGGCTGGTACCACAGCGCTTCCACATGGGGCGGGGTGATTATCCAAAAATACAATCCCAGCCCGGCACAAAAGGCCAAGGCCAACACCAGGCTCAACACCGCTTTCATCAGGCCACTCCATGGTCCACCAGCAATACCACAAACAATAACATCAGTTGCCAAATACTGACCCTGAAGGTGCGCATGGCCTGGCCGGGGCCGTCCCACCATTTGAGCCTGGCGGCGTGCCAGATAAACCAGCCGCCCAGCACCAAGGCGGCGGCCAGGTACAAGAGGCCGCTCATGCCGGTCAGGTAGGGCAGCAACAGCAAGGCTTGCAGCAACAAGGTGTAGAGCAGCACACAGGTTTTGGTGTACTCGATACCGTGGGTCACTGGCAGCATGGGGATACCGGCCCGCTGGTAATCGTTGCACCGGGCGATGGCCAGGGCCCAGAAGTGAGGCGGCGTCCAGGCGAAGATGATCAGCACCAGCAGCCAGGCGTTGGCGTCCATGCTGTTGGTGACGGCGGTCCAGCCCAGCAGCGGCGGCATGGCACCAGCCAGGCCGCCGATCACGATGTTCTGCGGGGTCATGCGTTTTAAAAACACCGTGTAAATCACCGCGTAGCCCACCATGGCGGCAAAGGTCAGCAAAGCGGTGAGGCCATTGACCCAAAGTGCCAGCTGCATCAGCCCTAGGGCAATCACCGCCACGGCAAAAACCCAGGCCTGGCCCTGGCTTAACCGGCCTTGCACCAGAGGCCGCATCCGGGTGCGGGCCATTTTATGGTCGATATGTTGATCGAGGATGTGGTTGATGGCGGCGGCTCCGGCTGACACCTGGCCGATGCCCATCAGGCCGTTGATAACCAACCAGGGATTTGGCCAGCTGTCTTGGGCCAGGATCATGCCCACCAGGGCGGTAAGTAACAGCAGCATCACCACCCGAGGTTTGGTGATGGCCAGAAAATCCCGCCAGGGCCAATGCCCGGCGGCCAACAGGCTCAGTGACTTCATATCCACTCCACAAGCCGTGATTGAGGGTGAGCAGCAACAAAAACAGCAGCAGCGCCACCAGGTTATGGGCCAGCGCTACCGCCAGCGGCACGCTCAGCACCACGTTGGCCAGGCCCAGACAAAGTTGTACGCCAAGCAGCGCCGCCAGGCCCAGCGCCATGACTTTTTGCCCCCGCCGCCACAACCCGGAGGCCAACAAGATAAGCAGCGCCGACGTCACCATCGCCCCAAAGCGGTGGGCGACATGGATGGTCATGCGCGCCTCGTAACCCAGCACCCCGTATTGGTAATTGTCGGCCGGAGGCGAGAGCAGGTTGAAGGCCGCTTCGGGATGCAGGCGGCTCCACCAATCCCCCTCGCACACCGGCAACTGGGTGCAGGCAAGGGAAGCGTAGTTGGCGGCGGTCCAACCCCCAAGGGCGATTTGCCCCACCACCACCAAGGCGGCGACAACCGCCAGCCAACGCAAATAAAAAGGCGCACGGGGACGAGCAGGGGCCGGGCCCAAGCGCAGGGCCAGCCACCACAAGAGCGCCAGGGTGGCCATGCCGCCCAGCAGATGCCCCGTTACCACCAGCGGCCGCAGGTTCAGGGTGACTGTCAACATCCCCAAGGTGGCCTGGAACAGCAGCAAGCCCAGCAGCGCCACCACCCAAGGGCGCTGAGCCTTGAAGCGCCAGAAGGCCAGCGCCGCCAGCAGGCCGATGCAAAGGGCCAGAGCACCGGCAAAATAGCGGTGCACCATCTCGTTCCAGGCTTTGTGCAGCTCAATCTTGGCGCCGGGAAAGGCTTGCTCGGCATGGGCCAGGTGCTGGTCAGTGTAGGGCGCCACCAGGGCGCCATAACAACCGGGCCAGTCCGGGCAGCCAAGGCCAGCGTCGGTCAACCGGGTGTAGGCGCCTAGGGCGATCACCATCAGGGCCAGGGCTATCGCAATGCGGGTCAGGGTTTTCATGGTCAGCCCACCA
Source organism: Gallaecimonas pentaromativorans (assembly GCF_003751625.1). Classification (NCBI taxonomy): domain Bacteria; kingdom Pseudomonadati; phylum Pseudomonadota; class Gammaproteobacteria; order Enterobacterales; family Gallaecimonadaceae; genus Gallaecimonas; species Gallaecimonas pentaromativorans. Next base: position 126,206 of record NZ_RJUL01000011.1, on the reverse strand, counting down.
GGGAATGCTTGAGGAGCCGTTTGAGGTCGGTCAGCATGTCCTTGCCAAGGGCCAGGGTTTGGGGGCGCTCACTGGCTGGAGGGTAGCTCAGCATCACAAAGCCCCTGGGGTCGGCGATGTATAGGCGATTGGGCTGAAGGGGTGCGCCTCCCGGGCCGCCCTGCACTAGGCCGGACGCGGTGTCGGCAGGCAGCGTAGCGGCGCCCAAGACCACCGGCACCACCCTGTCCATCTCCCGGCCCAGGGCGAGGTGGGTTTGGCCGAGGATATAGAGGCTTTCATGGCAAGCCTGGTGGCAGATTGGCGGCATCACGTAGACCAGCCGCCAATGGTGGTCGTTGGCAAAGAGCGCGGCGGCAGAGAGCGGCGGATTAATAAGCTCGCCCTTGTTGACCGTAGGGCTACCGGCCAGCCAGCCCCCCATAAAGGCCATCTGCGCCAAGGCTACCGGCAGGATAAAGAGCGCCAAAAAGGCCAGCAGCAATGTCTTTTGCTTACTCATGTTTCCTCCTGTGCTCGGCCCGCAACCAGCAGCCAAAGGCCACCATCAGCGCCAACGCCATGCTGGCCCATTGCAGGGAATAGGCGCGGTGTTTTTCCGGCGGCATTACCACCAGCGGCCAGTGGGCGATAAAGCCCGAGCCGCTCGGCTCCTGGCTCAACACCCATTTTTGCAAAGGCAGGCCCAGGCTTTCGGTCAGCGCTTCGGGGGCCGGGCTTTGCACCCGGTAACCGCCGCCAAGCTTCTCGGGGGCGGTGGCTTTGAGCGAGAAGCCGGGGTCTACTTGCCGCAAGCGCCCGGTGATGGCGGCTTCGCCGTGGGCCAAGGGAGCGCTGGGCAGCAGGTCGCGGCGGGCAACTCCGGCCAGCCAGCCCCGGTCAATCAAGAAAACGCCCCGGCTGGTGGCGAAGGGTTGCAGCAGGTCATAGCCCACTTGGCCATCGAGGGTGCGGTTGTCCCAAAATATGGCGGTGGGCAGCCAGCGCCCCTTCATTGTGACCGGCCAGTAATCGGGGTTGGTTTTGGCTAGCGCCTCTTCCAGACTCAGCACCGGGCGGCTTGCCACTTCGCTGAGCAGTGCGGCTTTTTGCTCGGCCCTTTGCCATTGCCAGAGGCTCAATTTGCCAAAGACCGCCAGCAGCGCCACAGTGAATAACCAGGGCAACCATTTACTTTTGGAGAACCCATGCTGGTGAAGGTGCTTATTCTGGGGTTGGTGCTGTATGTGCTGGTGAACCTGTTTCGGGCGCTTTTTGTCATGCTCCGCCACGGCGAGCAGGGCCAGATGAGCCGCTTCCTTGGCCGGCGCCTGCTGGCCTCCTTCCTGGTGCTGTTGCTGGTGGTGGTGTTGATCGCGCTCGGCGTTATCGAACCGCATTCAACCCCCTACTAGAGGATGTACACGAACAGGAACAGGCATAGCCACACCACGTCTACAAAGTGCCAGTACCAACTGGCCGCCATGAAACCGAAATGCTTTTGCGCCGAAAAATGCCCCGCCTGCACCCGCAGCCACATCACCAGCAGCATCAAGGTGCCCAAGGTGACGTGCATGCCGTGAAAACCGGTCAGTAGAAAGAAGGTGTTGCCGTAGATGCCGGCGTCGAGCTTGAGCCCCATCTCGGTGTAGGCGTGGATGTACTCGACCCCTTGCAGATACAAAAAGCAGCTGCCCAGCAATATGGTGGCCAGCAGCCACAACTTGAGCGCCAACCGGTTGCCCTTCTCCAAAGACAGGTGCGCCAGATGCACAGTGACCGATGAGCTGAGCAAAATCAGGGTGTTGTAAAGCGGTAGCCCCATCCAAGGCATCACCTCGGTGCTTTTACCACCCGGGGTGGTTGCCACCGGCCAGGTGCCGCTGAAATCGGGCCACAGCAACTGGTGGGTCAAGATGTTGTTGGACCCGCCCCCCAGCCAAGGCACGGCAAAGGTCCGGGCATAGAAGAGCGCCCCGAAAAAAGCGCAGAAGAACATCACTTCCGAGAAAATGAACCAGCTCATGCCCTGGCGAAAGGAGCGGTCCATCTGCCCCGAATAGAGGCCAGCCATGGACTCGCGGATAACCGCCGCAAACCAGCCAAAGCACATCACTATGATAACCAGCACCCCGGCCAGCAGCAGCCAGCCCCCGTAACCCCCTTGTTGGCCGCTAGTCACCTGGGGCACGAAATGCCCGGCCCCGAAAGCGATAAGGAACAGGCCGAGGGCGCCCATGATCGGCCAATAGGATTTGGCGGGCACATAGTAGTGTTCGTGTTTCATGATGAGCCCCTCACGCTGAGGTTGTAGAGGGTGTAGGAAAGGGTCAGGGTCTGGATGTCATCCGGCAGCGCCGTATCCAGGAAAAACAGCAGCGGCATTTCCACCTCCTGGCCAGGTGCCAGGTGCTGCTGGTGGAAACAAAAGCATTCAATCTTGTGGAAATATTTAGCACCCAGCCCCGGCGCCACCGAGGGCACCGCCTGAGCGACAATATCGCCGCTGGCACGGTTTTTGGCGTAGAAGTGCACCAGCTTTCGCTCGCCGGGGTGAACTTTGACCTCGGTAACGTCAGGACGAAATTCCCAAGGCAGGCCCTCATTGATATAGGCCACGAACTGCACGGTAATGAGCCGGTTTTTGTCCTCTGGCTCCACCAGAGTGGCGGCCACCGGGCCACCGGTTTTACCGTTGATACCGGTCACCTGGCAAAACACGTTGTAAAGGGGCACCAGGGCAAAGGCAAAACCGAACATCAGCGCCACCAGCAGCAATAGGCGTTTGGTCAGCCGGCCATGGCCCTGGCCGGTCATGGTTTGATCTCCGGCGGGGTTTCAAAGGTGTGGTAGGGCGCTGGGCTCGGCACTTCCCATTCGAGCCCCTCGGCTCCTTCCCAGGGTTTGGCAGGTGCCGGCGTGCCGCCTTTGATGCACTTGATCACCACCCACAGGAAGATGAGCTGGCTGAGCCCGAAGGCAAAACCGCCAATGGAGACAATCTTGTTCAAATCGGCAAATTGCAGGGCGTAATCGGGGATCCGCCTTGGCATGCCGGCCAGCCCGAGAAAATGCATGGGAAAGAACAGCACGTTCACCGACACCAGCGAGCACCAAAAATGCAGCTTGGCCAGGCCCTCGTCGAACATGTGGCCTGTCCACTTTGGCAGCCAGTAATAGGCTGCCGCCATGATCGAGAAGATGGCGCCGGTCACCAGTACGTAGTGGAAGTGCGCTACCACGAAGTAGGTATCGTGGTATTGGAAATCGGCCGGGGTGATGGCCAGCATCAAGCCGGAAAAGCCACCGATGGTAAAGAGCACCACAAAGGCCAGGGCAAACAGCATCGGCACTTCAAAACTGATGGAGCCGCGCCACAGGGTGGCTACCCAGTTAAACACCTTCACCCCGGTGGGTACGGCGATCAGCATGGTGCAATACATGAAGAACAGTTCGCCAAAAAGCGGCATGCCGGTGGTGAACATGTGATGCGCCCACACCACAAAACTCAGCCCGGCAATGCTGGCAGTGGCGTACACCATGCTGGCGTAGCCGAACAGCCGCTTGCGGGCGAAGGTGGGCAGGATGGCGCTGATAATGCCAAAACTTGGCAAAATCATGATGTACACCTCGGGGTGGCCGAAGAACCAGAAGATGTGCTGGAACATCACCGGATCACCACCGCCCACGGCGTTGAAGAAATCGGTGCCAAAATACTTGTCGGTGAGCACCATGGTCACGGCGCCGGCCAGTACCGGCATCACCGCGATCAGCAAGAAGGCGGTAATAAGCCAGGTCCACACAAACAGCGGCAGTTTCATCCAGGTCATGCCCGGCGCCCGCAAGTTGAAGATGGTCACAATCACATTGATGGCGCCCATGATCGAACTGATGCCCATGATGTGAATGGAGAACACGAACAGCGCCGTGGAATTACCCGAGTAGGTGGTGGAAAGCGGCGCATAGAAGGTCCAGCCGAAAGCCGGCCCGCCGCCCTCCATAAAAAGGCTGGACAGCAAAATGGCGAAGGCAAAGGGCAAAATCCAGAAGCTCCAGTTGTTCATCCTCGGCAGCGCCATGTCCGGCGCGCCAATCATCATCGGGATCATCCAGTTGGCCAGCCCCACAAAGGCCGGCATCACCGCGCCAAACACCATTACCAGGCCATGCACCGTGGTCATCTGGTTGAAAAACTGCGGCTCCACCAACTGCAAGCCCGGCTGGAATAGCTCGGCGCGGATCACCATGGCCATAGAGCCGCCGGTTAGGAACATCAGAAAGCTGAACCACAGGTAGAGGCTGCCGATGTCCTTGTGGTTGGTGGTGGTAACCCAGCGCATCAGGCCACTAGCCGGGCCGTGATGCACCTCATGTTGGGCGGCGTCGAGCCCCTTGGGGGCATCCATGTCTCGTGAGACCTGCATTGGTGCCTCCTAGGGGTTGTCGCCGCTGAGGAAACGGTGCAAGTCGGCGGCCTGTACGGCGTCACCGGTGCTGTTCCCCCAGGCATTGCGTTCATAGGTGATGATGGCGGCCAGCTCCGACAGGCTGAGCTGTTTGCCAAAGGCCTGCATGGCGGTGCCGGCTTTGCCATTGAGCACGATATCGATGTGGGCATGGACATCACCGGTGGCGATGGCGCTGCCTTTAAGGGCCGGAATGGCCCCGGGCAGCCCTTCGCCATTGGGCTGGTGGCACATGGCGCAGCGCGCCTCGTAAAGGGCTTTGCCGTCGCGCATCAGTTCGTCCAGGGAGCGGTTCATGGCCAGCAGTTTTTGCTCTTCGGCCTTTTTGGCGGCCAGACGGGCCTGCTCAGCACTGAGCCAGTCGTCAAAGGCCGCCGGCGTCTTGGCAATCACCACTATGGGCATGAAGCCGTGGTCCTTGCCGCAGAGCTCCGCGCATTGGCCCCGGTAGAGCCCTGGCTCCTTGATGCGAGCCTGCACCTGATTGATAAAGCCGGGGACGGCGTCTTTTTTCACGGCAAAGGCCGGAACCCACCAAGAATGGATAACGTCTTCGGAGGTGATCACAAAACGGATATTGCGGTCGGTGGGCAGCACCAGGGGCCTGTCCACCTCGAGAAGGTAGTTGTCGCCCTTGTCCAGGCGGTTGGTTATCTGGTCCGGCAGGGTCGCCAGCAGCGAATAAAAACCCACATCGGTGCCCAGGTACTGGTAATGCCATTTCCATTGGGAGCCGGTAACCTGCACCGTGATATCGGCCGGGCCTGAGCCGTCGTCATCGCCTGCCACCAGGGCTTTGGTAGCCGGTACCGCCATGGCGATGAGGATGACAAAGGGAATGAGCGTCCAGAGGATCTCGACCCGGGTGGACTCGTGAAAGTTGGCCGCTTTGGCGCCGCGGGATTTACGGTGGCGGATCAGGCTGTAAAACAACAGGCCAAAGACCACGGCCCCGATGGCACAGCAGATCCAGAAGATGGTCATGTGCAGACCATAAACCCGCTGGCTGAAGTCCGTAACGCCGCGGGTCATGTTGTATCCGTCCGCCAAGGCAGTGAATGGCCAGCACCAGGCCAGCACCGCCCAGGCCCCCAATGCCTGATGACGTCTGCTACTCACTTGCTGCTCCTGTCAGTAGAAGCGAGAGCCCTGCCCAGGTACGACCCAGTCCTTTGCCGGCCCTTCCCTACCCCGTCCAGCAAGCGCCTTGGAGAGTGACGATTAGTGGCGGGATCGTTGTGATTGTGTGTATCGCTGCAAAACTGCTGATGTTTTTATAGTCAGACTAAGCCTTATCCAAGAAAGGGTTATCGTCCAGTTGGTGGGGGAATAAATGCAAAGAAGGCGGCAAGGGGGATGCCCCTGCCGCCTTCTGCTAAAAGCCGTTACGCCTTAAAACTGGCTGTTACGGATCACCCCGACGGCCAGGCCTTCGATGGTAACGGGCGTCTCCCGAAGGTCGACCAGAATGTCGTCAAAATCGTCGTTCTCGGCAATCAGGCGCAGGCTGTGGCCGTGCTGGTCCAAGCGTTTTACGGTGACATCATCTTCCACCCTGGCCACCACCACCTGGCCGTTACGGGCCTGGCTGGTGCGGTGCACCGCCAGCAGGTCGCCGTCCATGATGCCGATGTTTTTCATACTCTCGCCCTTAACCCGCAGCAGGAAGTCGGCACGGGGGTGGAACAGCTCCGGGTCCATCTGGAAGTGGGACTCAATATGCTGGGTCGCCAGAATGGGCTCACCGGCAGCCACCTGGCCAATCAGCGGCAGGCCCGGCTCGTCGTTGGCGCTGTCGTCATCCAGTAGGCGAATGCCACGGGAAGTGCCGGCCAAAATTTCGATAACCCCTTTTTTGGCCAGGGCCTTGAGGTGTTCTTCGGCGGCATTGGCAGACTTAAAACCCAGCTGCTGAGCAATCTCGGCACGGGTGGGGGGCATGCCGCTTTCCGAAATGCGGGCGCGGATCAGATCCAGGATCTGTTGCTGGCGGGGAGTAAGGGGGCGCATCGGATGCCTCAACTGGGTTTATTTACAGTAACTGTCAGTATATCCAGTTCTTTGGAGATGGCAAGGCGCTTGGCCTGCACAGCCACCAACCCACAGGCACCGGATTTTTACTCACAGAGTTATCAACAGGCAGCGAGGATCCGCTCCAGGCCGTTGGCCAGGGCGTCGCGGTCATGGCGATAGAAGATTTGCTCGGACGCCAACGGCATCTCCAGGCGCCTGACACCGGCCGGCAGTTGCTGCCAGTCAAGGCCAGGCCTGGCCAGCACCCAGTCGACGGCGCTAAAACCCAGTTGCCGGTGCAACCAGGCCAAGCGCTGGCCGGGGGTTAACGTGCGCACCGGGCTTTGTTCTACCCCCAGGTTTTCCACCCAGACCTTGACCGCTTTGCTGGCCCGAAAGGCCCCGGCCAGTTCCGGCAGCAGCAGCGGCGGCAGCACCGAAGTTAGAAACGAGCCAGGCCCCAGAATCAAGAGATCGGCTTCTCTTACCGCATCCACCCCTTCCTTGGTGGCCGCCACCTTGGGCGACAAGGTCAGCTGGCGCGGCATGCGCTCAAGGCCATCTACCCGCTGCTCGCCCAGGTGCTCAAGGCCCTCTTCACAAAGGGCCAGCAGGTCGGCGGGGCTCTCGGTCATGGGCAGCAACTCGCATTTCACCCTAAGCACCTGGCGCACCAGGTTGATGGCTTCAAGCGGCCGCACGCAGAGGTCGTCCAGGGCCAGCAGAATGAGGTTACCGAGGTTATGGCCGCCCAGTTCCCCTTCGGCGCCGAAGCGGTATTCAAAAAGGCGGCTACCGGTGGAGGGTTGGGTGACCAGCTGATTGATGCAGTTGCGCACATCGCCCCAGGCAATGCAGTGGTGCGAGCGGCGCAGGCGCCCCGTGGAGCCGCCGTTGTCGGTGGTGGTGACGATGCCGGTAAGGCGGGGGCCCAGAAAGTTGAGCGCCGAGAGCATCCGCCCCAGGCCGTGGCCGCCCCCCAGGGCAACAACCCGTTCCAAGGCCGCCAGATGGGGGCGATAAGGTGATTCTGCCATTCAAAGATCCAGCCATGGACTGCGTCCCAAGGTTACCCCGGCTGCAAAGACTTTGACAAAGACTTCTGCTAAGCTAGCCGGCCGGCTAAAAACTTCTCCGGGACATATTCGTGCTGCCGAGTTTTCTACTCAAGGCCCTCAAGTGGCCTGTTTCACTGACCGTTAAAAGCAAACTGGTGCCGCAAGATCCCGTCAAGGAGCTTGGCCTGGACCCCAGTAAGCCCATTGTGTACGCCTTTAAAACCGCTTCAGCGTCCGATCTGTTGGCGGTGCGGCGTTTGTGCTTGGCCATGGGGCTGCCAGACCCTGCCGCGCCGCTACAACTGGCTGGCCAAACTGTGCCCCGCTGCCTGTTCATGGATAAACCGGTGACCTTGCTGACCCGCAAGCGCCGCCACGGCAACTTCCGTGACGCCCTTAAAGCGCTGCTCAAGCCCTTGCGGGAAGATAACCAACAAGACGTGCAGCTGCTGCCGGTTTCCCTGTTCTGGGGCCGCCAGCCGGGTCACGAAAACCCCTCGCTGCTGGGCTCGATGCTGTCTGACTACGACTCCCCCTCCTGGCTGCGAAAAATGCTGATCATCGCCTTTTATGGCCGTGACAACTTCGTGCGCTTTGCCCGGCCGGTGTCCCTTCGCAATCTGTTAGACCAGCGCGACGACAGCGACGACAACCTCAGCCACAAGCTGGCCCGGGTAGCGCGAGTGCATTTTTCCCGCCAGCGCCTGGTAATGACAGGCCCGCGCCTGCCCGACCGCGAAACCATGCTGGCCGCCCTGCTCAAGACCGAGCCCATGAAAAGGGCCATCGAAGACGAAGCCCGCTCCCGCAAGGAAGATTTCGGCCAGGCCGAGCAGCGCGCCAACCAGTACCTGCAGGAGATCGCCGCCAAGTTCTCCCCCGGCTTTATCCGCTTTTTAGACCGCCTGCTGGGCTGGATCTGGAACCGCATCTACAAGGGCATCAAGGTGTCCAACGCCGAGGTGGTGCGCCAGTTGGCCCACGACGGCAACGAAATCGTGTTCGTGCCCTGCCACCGCTCCCACATGGACTACCTGCTGCTCTCTTACGTGATTTACCAGCAGGGCATGGTGCCGCCGCACATCGCCGCCGGGGTCAACCTCAACTTCTTCCCAGCCGGGCCGCTGTTCCGTCGGGGTGGCGCCTTTTTTATCCGCCGCAGCTTCAAGGGCAACAAACTCTATTCCACGGTGTTCCGCGAGTACCTCTACAGCCTCTTTCAAAAGGGCTACTCGGTGAAATATTTCACCGAAGGCGGCCGCTCTCGCACCGGCCGGCTGCTGCCGCCCAAAACCGGCATGTTGGCCATGACGGTGCAAAGTTTGCTGCGCTCTTCCGAGCGCCCCATCAGCCTGGTGCCGGTGTACATCGGCTATGAACACGTGATGGAAGTAGGCTCCTACCTCAAGGAGCTGCGTGGCAACTCCAAAGAGAAGGAGTCGGGCTGGCAGGCCTTTAAATCCACCATCAAGGCGCTGCGCCAGGATTTTGGCCAGGGCTTTGTCAATTTTGGCCAGCCCATCGCCTTGTCCCAGTACCTCACCGAGCAGGTGCCGGACTGGCGCAAAAGTAGCGGTGACGCCGACGCCAAACCCAGTTGGCTGACCCCTCTGGTCAACCGCCTGGGCGATGAAATGCTGACCCGCATCAACGACGCGGCGGCCCTTAACGGCGTGACCCTGGTGTCGCTGGCGCTGCTGTGCGCCGAACGCCGGGCCCTGTCGCGGGAAGTGCTGGAAAACCAGTTGGACTTGTTGCTGGCCCTGGCCCGCCAGGCACCCTACTCGGCTCATGTCACCCTGCCCGAGCAAGACGGCAAGGCGCTGCTGGAGCAGGTGCTCAAAGGCGACAAATTCCAGGTCAGCGAAGACGGCCTTGGCGAGCTCATAAGCCTGGATGAAACCCAGGCCATCGCCATGACCTATTACCGCAACAACATCCTGCACCTTTACATGCTGCCCTCTTTGGTGGCGCGGCTGCTGCTGGACGGCCCCAAAAGCCTTGATACCCTTTGCGAGCAGGTGCTGGCGCTTTATCCGCTGCTGAAAGCCGAGCTCTTTATGGGGATTGATGAAGCGGCCCTTGGCGAGCATCTCCAGGCGCTGCTTGGCGCCCTCGAGCAGCAAGGCCTGGTGAGCCTTGATGGCGAGCGTTGGCAGGCGGCCAGCCACCAACGTCCGGGCTATCGCAAGCTGTGGCTGCTAAGCGGGGTTATCGAAGAGTCCTTGCAGCGCTACGCCATCGTGCTGACGCTGCTGCGAAGCCCAGAGCCGCTGGGCCGGGCCGAGCTTGAGAATCGCGCCCAGGCGGTGGCCGAGCGACTTTCGGCGCTCTTTGGCATCCAGGCGCCGGAGTTTTTCGACAAAAAACTCATTGCGTCTCTGGCCGCCACCCTGCGCGAGGCAGAATTGGTGGTGCTGGGGGAACAAAGCGAGCTGCTGCCCACGGACAAAGCCCTGGCCCTGGACGAGCTGGTGCTCAACCTGCTCTCCAACGAGGTGGCTGATACGGTACGCCATGTGTTGTGCAAGGATTGCTGACACTGACCACCAAAAAGCCGCTCACCGAGCGGCTTTTTTCAGGCCAGCGGATGAGCGTCGCGGCGGAACCAACCGGCGATAGAGTAGCGGTCGTCCCCCGCCGGCAACACCTCGTGGGGAAACTCTTCCGATAAGAAACACACCAAAGTGCCGGGGGCCGGGTCCACCTTGCCCAGCAGCTGATCGTGGCTGTCGTAGAGGGCCAGCTCGCCGCCGGCACCGGCTGGCCACCAGGCATTAAGGTAAGTCACCGCCGACACCACCCGGTTGGAGCGGCCGCGAAAGGCATCCAGGTGCTTTTGATAAAAATGCCCCTTGGGGTAATGGGCAAAGTGGCACTCGTAGTCATTAAGGCCGAGGAACAGGCTGCGGTTGATGGCCAGGCGCAGCTCGTCCATCAGCGCCAGGTAACGCTGCTGCTGCAAGGACAAGCCGTCGAGCCAGAGGGTGTTGTCGTTGCGCACGTCCAGGCGCTGCTGGTGGTCACCCTCGCGGCCGATGCCGGCCCGGGTCAGCTCTTCGCGGCGTACCAAGAGTTCGCCGCGCAGCGCATCGCGCAGCTCGTCGTCCAGCCACTGGGGGATCACCACAAAGCCGTTGCTGGCCAATCCGTCAATTACCGCTTGCAGTTTCTGGTCCATGGTCCCCCCAAATACAAAGGCCCCGAACGCTAGAAGGTTCGGGGCCCGCTGACAATTCATTTTATTTGTCGTTACGACAAGCCATTTCCTTATTGCATCAGGTAATCGGCGTAGATCCCCATGGCCACCACCATGCCAGCGTAGTTGTTGTTGAGAAAGGCCTTGAAGCAGTTGTCACGGTCGCGGTTGCGCACCAGCCATTGCTGGTAAACAAAGAACACCGCCATCGCCAGCACTCCCAGGTAATAGGGCAGCCCAAGGCTTGCCACCACCCCGGCTTGCAGCAGCATCAGCAGCGCCGCCAGTTGCAGAAGGCCGGTGATGAGCTTGTCGGAGCGGCCAAACAGGATGGCAGTGGATTTAACCCCAATACGAATGTCGTCGTCCCTGTCTACCATGGCGTAGAAGGTGTCGTAAGCCACTGTCCAGGCGATGTTGGCAGCAAACAGCCACCAGATGGACTCGTCAATTCGCCCGGTTTGCGCCGCCGATGCCATGGGAATGCCCCAGCCAAAGGCCATACCCAGCACCACCTGGGGCAGGTGGGTAAAGCGCTTCATAAAGGGGTAGCTAAAGGCCAGGGCCAGTGCCACCAGCGACAACAAGATGGTGAGCCGGTTGAGGGTCAGCACCAAGCCAAAGGAAACCAGGCACAACACACCAAAGAGAATGATCGCCTCGCGGCTGGTCACCGCGCCCCGGGCCAGGGGCCGCTGGGCGGTGCGCTTGACGTGGCCGTCGACCTTGCGGTCGGCAAAATCATTGATCACGCAGCCGGCCGAGCGCATCAAAAACACCCCGGCAAAAAACACGAAAGTGATCCAAGGGTCAGGCAAACCGTTGGAGGAAACCAGCAAAGCCCAGAGGGTGGGCCAGAACAAAAGCAGCGAACCGATGGGTTTATCGGCGCGCATCAGCTGCATATAGCTTTTATATTTTTCTTTCATGGGTTCCATCTCAAAGGTCAAAGACGGCGGGCAGAAACACTTCCATCACCCAAACCGGGCTTTGACCGGGCGCACGAAAATCAGAACAGCGTGCCCACAGGGTCTGGGCTGCCAACCCAAGGGCACTACCCTCTACCTGGGCCAGCAGGATATCACCTCGGGTCCAGCCGTCATCGGCAAAGAGCCGCTCACCCAGCGGCTGTTCGCCTAGGCTGGTAAAACCTTGCTGGCTGACAAAGAGGCTGCGAGCGTAAATGCAGGTTTTGTCGTCGGCCTCCAGCAGCACGGTGCGTTCGCTCACCAGTGCCGGCAACGACAACCAGGCTTGCTGCCGGGCATTGAGTTCAATTTGGGTCAACGACTGCAACTTGACCCTGAAATGTTTGCTGTGACGTTTCAAACGCCGGGTCAGCGAGCCCTGGTCAAGCAGCCAGTCGCGTTGCTGGCTGCCAAGACCTTCGGCCTCAGCCACTGACATCCACTGCCAATCAGACCACATGCGGGAACAGGCTTGTTTTGAAGGTGCCCCATGATATCACCGGCATCTGGCGAGCCAAGTGCTTTACTGGCAAAGTATGAGCGCCAAATTTGAAAGGGGACATCCATGCGTCATCTGTTACCACTGCTGTTGCTTGCCACCACCACCCTGCCCGTCCTGGCGCAGGCCGCCGAGGAAGAAAAAGCCGGTGAAGCCAAGGCAGCAACCCAGTACGGCTATTACGAGCTGGAGCCTGACATCATCACCAACTATGTCAGCCAGGGTAACAGGTTGGGCTATATCCGGGTGACGGTGCAGCTGATGCTCAAAGACGACAGCAAGAAGGATTTGGTGGAACACCATGCGCCGCTGATCCGCGACGCCCTTATCGAGATCTTCGGCAACCAGACCGGCGACGATATCCGCTCCCTGCAGGGCCGCGAGCAAATCCGCAAAGCGTGCCTGAAAACCACCCAGGACCTACTGCTAAAAGAAACCGGCGAGCCGATTGTCGCCGATTTACTCTTCACCAAGTATCTGTATTACTGAGCTTTACTGCCCTTAAACGGCAGCCCCGCCAGGGCGCAGCCAGCGATCAGGCCCCACAGGTGGGCCTGGTTGGCAATGGGTAGGCCAATACCCACAAAGCCCAGTACCAGCCAAGCCAGCATGAACAGCACTAGGGAGTTGGGCAGCATGATGCCACGGCGCGGATAGAGTAGCCCCGACACCCAGAAGTACCCGAACAGGCCGTACACCACCCCCGAGAGGCCGCCAAAGGCCGGCCCCGCCGCCAGAAACTGCGCCAGGTTGCCAGCAAAGCCGGTCACCAGGGTGATAAGGGCCAGATGCAGGCTGCCTTCTTGCTTTTCCACAATGCCGCCCAGCTGCCACCACCACAGCAGGTTGAAACCGATATGCAGCAGGGAAAAGTGCAGCAAAATCGGCGTCACCAGCCGGTAGGCGTTGGCCAGGGTAACGGCATCGAGGCTGGCCGGGAACGACAGTGCTTGATATAGCCCGGCATAGCCCAGCATCCACGGCAGGTACACCAGCACGCACACCACCAAAAAACCCAGCGTCAGGGGGCCGGCGACAAAGCGCAGCTGCAACTGGCTGTTGTAGCGCAAGGGCGACGGCCTGTCACCGCCGCTTTGCCAACTGGCCGAGCTGTAGCGCGGGTCGTGGGGTTGAGTCAGGAAATGTTGCCAGGCTTCATCGAGCCACTCCGGGGCCGGCAGCGCCACCTCAACGGCAACGTCGCTGCCGGCTACGGCCAGCCGGGCCTTTACGCCACGGGTTGCCAGGTAGTCGACAAAGCCCTGGGCCAGCCTCGGGTCAGGAAAGTGACCCAGTATCTTGGTCGCGGACATAAGGGTAGGCTTTTCTCCAGGCTTCGAAGCCGCCGTCGAGGCTGTACACTTCTTCAAAGCCCTGTTGCAGCAGGTATTGCGCCGCGCCCTGGCTGGACACGCCATGGTAGCAGCAGACGATAACAGGGGTGTCGAACTCGGCTTCGGTCATAAACCGATGCAAGGTACCGTTGGTCAGATGGTAGGCACCATCGATATGACCGCCGGCAAAACTGGCCTCGTCGCGGATGTCCACCAGCCTTGCTTGGCCATCATTAAGCTTATGAAACGCTTCATCGATTGATATATGGGCGAACTGCTCCATACAATACCTCTCTTGATTTGCTGCCCTAGCATACCTCTTTAATGGCAGTGGGCGTTAACTTGGCCAAGGGTTTTGGTTAAGCTTTACGCAGAGCTCCCGCAGGATTAGTTCATGGCCACCATAAAAGATGTCGCCAACAAAGCTGGCGTCAGTATTTCTACCGTCTCTCACGTGCTCAACAGCACCCGTTTTGTGGCCGAAGCCACCAAGGAACGGGTGTTCCTGGCCATCAAGGAGCTCAACTACGCCCCTTCGGCGGTCGCCCGCAGCCTCAAGGTCAACCGCACCCGCACCATCGGCATGCTGGTTACCACCTCCACCAACCCCTTCTTCGCCGAGGTGATCCGCGGGGTTGAGGAGGCCTGTTCCGCCCTGGGTTACACCCTCATTCTCTCCAACTCCGGTGGCGAAGTTGCCCGCCAGCAGGCCAGCCTGCGCATGCTGATTGAAAAGCGGGTCGACGGCATCCTGGTGATGCTCTCCGAAGACGCCTCCGAGGTCTACGAACTGCTGGGCACCCACCCGGAGCTGCCGCAGGTGATCATGGAATGGGGCGATACCCAAGGGGATATCTACCGCATCCAGGACAACGCCGAACAGGGCGGGTATTTAGCCACCAAGCATCTGATTGATAAAGGTCACAAGGCAATCGGTTGCATCACCGGCCCGGCCAGCAAGAGCCTGACCGTAGAGCGCCTGGCCGGGTTTAAGCGGGCCATGAAAGAGGCAGGGCTTGCCATCAACCCAGATTGGATCCTCGAAGGGGATTTCGAGCCTGAAGGGGGCTGCGCCGCCATGGAACAGCTGCTGACCCAGCAAAGCCGCCCCACCGCGCTGTTCGTGTTCTCAGACCCCATGGCCCTTGGCGTTATCAGCGCTGCCCACATGGCCGGCCTGCACGTACCGGAAGACCTCTCGGTTATCGGCTATGACGATGTGCCCATGGCCGGCTTTTTCAGCCCGCCGCTGACCACCATCCATCAGCCCAAGTATCGCCTCGGCCACAAGGCCGCCAAGATTTTGCTGGCCAAGGTCAACAAGGAAGAGAGCGACAGCAAGGTGCTGACCCTGCATCCGGAACTGATTGAGCGGAACTCGGTACGTGAATTGGTTTAAAAACTGGCTGGCCCGGTACGACGCCTGGTCGCTGCGCTGGGGCCTGCATCCGGTCTATAAGCGCAGCTGCGTACCTCAAAAAAAAGAGCGGGATTAACCCGCTCTTTTTTATGGCGCTGACCTTAAAGGGATAGCGGCATTACCCGGTTGCGGCCCAGGCGCTTGGCCTCGTACAACAGGGCGTCGGCCTTATCCACCAACTGGATGCTGCTTTCACCGCCTTGGCCCTGGGCCACCCCCAGGGAGGCGGTAATTTTGTCAATCTTCTGGCCGGTGCGTTTGTCGGTCACTGTTACTTTGGCAATCAGGCTGCGCAGGCTCTCGGCTTTGCGCCTGGCCACCGCCAGTGGCGCATCCACCAACACCGCAAACTCCTCGCCGCCAAAACGAAACGCCAGGGCTTCGTCCTTTAAAAACAGGCTGATTTGCCGGGCCGTGGCTTTGAGTACCTGGTCACCGAGAAGGTGGCCGTAGTTGTCGTTAACCGCTTTGAAATGGTCGAGGTCCAGCAGGATAAGCGACACCGGGCCTGTCATGCTGGCCAGCTCCATGTCGAAGGCGCGGCGGTTGCGAAGGCCGGTCAAAACGTCCACCAGCGCTTCTTCGCGGCTCTTGGCCAGGGCCTCTTTGAGCCTGGACACCTCGTCTTCGGCGGTGCTGAGCCGGCTTTGCAGGTGATCGGCGCTGCCGTTCATCCACTTGGCGTCTTTCACCAGGTTACGCACTTCATCCATCAGGGTGTCGAGGCTGATATTGCCGTCCTCAATGCCGCTCAGGCGCGCGAAGCGCTCGTTCAAGGCACGCTGGAATTGGGCGGTGTCCTGGCGGGTGTCTTGCAGGGTGGAGCTCAGCTCCTGCGTCAGGGCCTGCAAGCTGTCGTTAAGGCCCTGGGTGTCGCGCCAACGGCTGTCGGCCAGGTGCGCCTGGTATAAAAGCGCCGCCGAGCTCGGGCCCAACTCGTCGCTTTTCGCCAAGGTTTGGTCCAGGGCGCGGTTCAGCTCTGGGTTTTCCTCGCTGACATAGACGTACCAGAGGCTGTAATGCTCAGGCGTCGGCGGCAGCCGGTATTTGGATAGCAAGCCAAGGGTTTTTTTGAAGATGTCGTAGACAGTGCTCATGACTACCCAGTCTTTTTGTTAGGTCCTAAACCAGTGTGGACAGCCTGGACGGAAAAAACAGGTCCGGGCCCATTTTTATCCGGTCGCGCCGTTACTGTTGGCGATGAATGGCGAGCAGTTTTTCCAGGTTACGGTGCATGTCGAACTTGCTTTTCACCAATGCCTGGCCACTTTGCACCATCTGCGCCGTTAATGTCTTGTTATTGATCAAGTCTTCAATTTTCGCGGCCATGTCGGCCACATCAAAGGCCTTGGCCAGCAAACCGGTTTGACCATGCACCACCACTTCCGGGTTGGAAGAGGCGTCAAAGGCTACCACCGGCACTCCGTGATACAGGGCTTCAATCAGGGTGTTGGCGCTGCCTTCGTACTTGGAGGTAAAGGCCAGCAGGTCGATAGCCGCCATAAATCCGGCCATGTCGCTGACATGGCCCAGCAGCCGGATATCCTCCCCTAGCCCCGCCGCCTCGATAGCCGCTTCCAGCTCCGCCCGTTTTTCACCTTCACCGGCGATATCGATGCGCACCTGATGGCCCTTGGCCTTGAGGCGCTGGCAGATCTCCACCAGCCACAGCTGACCCTTTTGGTCTACCAGCCGCCCGACACTGCCGATCACCAGCGGATTTTTGTCTGCCGCCAAAGGCTTGGGCGCGGGAAAAGGCTGCCGGGTGTCGACCCCGTTATAGATGATGCTGGTCTTGGCCACCGGGAACCAGGTTTCGTTACCCTGGACCATCTTGTCGACGATCTCCTGGGAATTACCCACCACATGGGTAATAACGTCGTTGAACAGCCATTTATTGAGCGCACTGGCGCTGGGCTTTTTGGGCATGCCGCGCCGGTAGACAATGTGCCTGACCCCGGCAAGCCTTGCCGCCAGGCCGGCAAACTTGGCATCGGACGGCAGGTTCAGCACCACGGTGCTGACGCCGTTGTCTTTGAAAAATTTAACCAATTTAAACAGCTTGAGCGGGTTTAGCAGGCTGAGGTTGCCAATTTGCATGGCCAGGGGCGAAAAGCCCGCTTGGGTGGCTGCCCGGTACAGGGCCGAATCACGGTTGGTCACCATCAGGGTGGAGACTTGCTGATCCCTGAAATAACACGCGGTGGACAGGTGCCATTTCTCGCCCCCGCCCCACTGGCCGTTGGTGTTTACAAAGCAGATCGCATTCTTGGCAGCTGTCACTGGCGCCCTTTCCAATGCCCCGCCGGGGCGGCATACGGTTGATTATTCGCGCAAGATACCAGATCCCGGCGCCAACAGGCATGGCAGGGGGTGAATTCGCATCCCCTTTTATCTCCCACCTTCAACCTCCCCCTGCTACCGCTCATCGCAGATGTAGCGAAAAGGAAAAACCAGTCACATCAATGAAACAACTCATCATTAGGGTGTGCGCCATCAAAAACCCTGAGGTGTGCAGCCATGACCAAACGCTTTTCCCTTATCGCCCTGGCCCTTTTAGGCCTGAGCGCCTGTGATGACAACGATAACGACACGCCGCCAGTAGTGACGCCGGAGCCGGCTCCGGCCAAGGTCGACATCAAATTGTCGGTGCTGGGCCGCTACAGCGCCGGGGTGATTGGCGAGAGCGCCGCCGAAATCGTCGACTTTGACCCGGCCAGTAAACAGCTGTTTGTGATTAACGCCGCCGCCGGCACCGTGGACGTACTGGATGCCGCTAACCCGCCCACCCCCACCAAGACCGCCACCCTGGATGTAGCAGCCCTCATCGGTGAAGCCATCGGCGGCGTCAACTCGGTGGCGGTGAAAAACGGCCTGGTGGCCGTCGCGGTGGAGAACGACAACAAACAAGCCGCCGGTTACATCGCCTTCTACAAGGCCGATGGCCTGCAGGCGCTGGGCTTTGTGGGCGCCGGCGCCCTGCCGGACATGGTGACCTTCAGCCCCGACGGCCGCTATGTGCTGAGCGCCAACGAAGGCGAACCCAACGCCGCCTACGACAACGACCCCGAAGGCTCAGTAACCCTGGTGGACTTAGGCGAAGACCCCCTGGCCAAAGCAGCCAGCCTCAAGCCAGAAGACGTCAAACAGCTCAACTTCAACGCCTTTGACGCGCAAAAAGACAGTTTGATGGCGAGCGGCGTGCGCATCTTTGGCCCCAATGCCAGCGTCAGCCAAGACCTCGAACCCGAATACATCGCCGTTAGCAGCGACAGCACCAAAGCCTACGTAACCTTGCAGGAAAACAACGCCGTGGCGGTGGTGGATCTGGCCTCTGCCAGCATCACCGGCATCTCGGCCCTAGGCTTTAAAGACCACAGCCTTGCAGGCAACGGCCTGGACGCCTCCGACAAAGACGATGCCATCAACATCAAAACCTGGCCGGTGATGGGCATGTACATGCCCGACTCGGTGGCCAGCTTCACCGTTGACGGCGTTACCTACCTGGTCACCGCCAACGAAGGCGACAGCCGCGACTACGATGGCTTCTCCGAAGAAGCCCGGGTTAAAGACCTGGCGCTCGACCCAACCGTCTTTGCCGACGCCAGCTTGCAAGACAACGCCAACCTGGGCCGTTTGCAGGTCACCACCACCCTCGGCCAGGACGCCACCACCGGCCTCTACACCCAGCTCTACAGCTTCGGTGGCCGCTCCTTTAGCGTCTGGAAAGACGAAGGCGGCGTGGTCAGCCAGGTGTGGGACAGCGGCGATGCCTTCGAGCAGTACCTGGCCGAGGCCCTGCCAGAAGACTTCAACTCCGATAACGAAGAGCAAGACAGCTTCGATAATCGCTCCGACAATAAGGGCCCCGAGCCGGAAGGCATAGCGGTGGGCACCATCGGCGAGCAGCACTTTGCCTTTGTGGGCCTGGAGCGCATTGGCGGCATCATGGTCTACGACGTCACCGACCCGGCAGCGCCGGTGTTCCAGGACTACATCAACAGCCGCGATTTTGGCGCCGAGACCCTGGAAGCCGCCGGCGACCTGGGCCCGGAAGGGGTACACTTTGTCAGCGCCGCAGACTCCCCAAGCGGCGAGCCGATGCTGATTGTCGGCCACGAAGTGTCCGGCACCACGGTGCTCTACCAGATAGCCACCAGCCCCCGCAGCTAAGGGAGAAGGTGATAAAAAAACCGGCCTTTTTGGCCGGTTTTTTGTTTAGCTCCAGTCGAGGATGACTTTGCCGCTTTGGCCAGAGCCCATGGTGTCAAAGCCTTTCTGGAACTCCTCCACCTTGAACTGGTGGGTGATGATGGGGGTGAGATCCAGGCCCGATTGCACCAAAGAAGCCATCTTGTACCAGGTTTCAAACATTTCCCGGCCGTAGATGCCTTTGATAACCAGGCCCTTGAAGATCACCTTGTTCCAGTCGATGGCCATGTCGGAAGGCGGAATGCCCAGCATGGCAATTTTGCCGCCGTGGTTCATGGTGTCGAGCATCAGCCTGAAGGCAGACGGTACCCCGGACATCTCCAGGCCCACGTCAAAGCCTTCGGTCATGCCCAGCTCTTTCATCACGTCCTTGAGGTTTTCCTTGGCGACGTTGACGGCGCGGGTAGCGCCCATCTTCTTGGCAAGCTCCAGGCGATATTCGTTGACGTCGGTTATCACCACATGGCGGGCACCCACATGACGGGCGATGGCCGCGGCCATGATGCCAATGGGGCCGGCGCCGCTGATAAGCACGTCTTCACCCACCAAATCAAAACTCAGGGCGGTGTGCACGGCGTTGCCGAAGGGGTCGAAAATGGCGGCCACTTCGTCAGGGATGTTGTCGGGCAGTTTGAACACGTTGTAGGCCGGAATAACCAGGTATTCGGCAAAGGCGCCAGCACGGTTAACACCCACACCGGTGGTGTTGCGGCACAGGTGCACACGGCCGGCACGGCAGTTGCGGCAATGGCCGCAGGTGATATGGCCTTCACCGGAAACCCGGTCGCCAATCTTGTAGCCGCGCACTTCCTCGCCCATGGCAACAATCTCGCCCACGTACTCGTGGCCCACCACCATCGGCACCGGGATGGTGTTTTGCGCCCATTCGTCCCACTTGTAGATGTGCATGTCGGTGCCGCAGATGGCGGTCTTTTTAATCTTGATCATCACGTCGTTGTGGCCCATTTCGGGTTTCTCCACATCGACCATCCAGATCCCTTCTTGTGAATGCAGTTTGCTGAGCGCTTTCATGGCTTACACTCCAGAACCCTTGCGGGCAAAATTCGGTTAAATCACGCCCAGTTCTTTACCTGTGGCGATAAAGGCGTCGATAGCCTTGTCCAGCTGCTCGCGGCTGTGGGCGGCAGACATCTGGGTGCGAATACGGGCCTGACCCTTGGGCACCACCGGGAAGCTAAAGCCCACCACGTAGATACCCTTCTCCAGCATCTTGTCGGCAAAGGCCTTGGCCAGTTTGGCGTCGCCCAGCATCACCGGGATGATGGCGTGGTCTTTACCGGCCAGGGTGAAACCGGCGGCGCTCATGCGCTCACGGAAGTAAGCGCTGTTGTCCCAGAGTTTTTGGCGCAGCTCGCTGCCTTCACCCAGCATGTCCAGCACCTTGATGGAGGCGCTGACAATGGCCGGGGCCAGGGAGTTGGAAAAGAGGTAGGGGCGACTGCGGTTACGCAGCATGTCCACCACTTCCTTGCTGGCGGCGGTGTAACCGCCGGAGGCGCCGCCCAGGGCCTTGCCCAGGGTGCCGGTGATGATGTGTACCCGGTCCAGGCAGTTGTGGAATTCGTGTACGCCGCGGCCACCTTCACCGACAAAACCCACGGCGTGGGAGTCGTCCACCATCACCAGGGCGTCGTATTGCTCGGCAAGGTCACAAACGCCGGGCAGGTCGGCGATGATGCCGTCCATGGAGAACACGCCGTCGGTGGCAATGAGCTTGAAGCGGGCACCGGCGGCATCGGCCGCTTTGAGCTGTTCTTCAAGGCTGGCCATGTCGTTGTTTTTGTAGCGGAATCGCTTGGCCTTACAGAGACGCACGCCGTCAATGATGGAGGCGTGGTTCAGTTCGTCGGAGATAATGGCATCTTCCGGGCCCAGCAGGGTTTCAAAGAGGCCAGCGTTGGCGTCAAAGCAGGAGCTGTAGAGGATGGCGTCTTCCATGTTCAGGAAGGCGGCAATCTTTTGCTCCAGCACTTTGTGGTTGTCCTGGGTGCCGCAGATAAAGCGCACCGAGGCCATGCCGAAGCCATGAGTGTCCAGGCCCGCCTTGGCGGCCTTGATGAGCTCAGGGTGGTCGGCCAGGCCCAGGTAGTTGTTGGCACAGAAGTTCAGCACGTCCTTGTTACCGACGTGGATGGCAGCCTGCTGGGCGCTGGTGATAATGCGCTCGTCTTTGTACAGGCCTTCTTCTTTCAAAGTGGCCAGTTCCTGGCGCAGGTGGTCGAACAGCTTGGCACTCATGGGTGGCTCCGAAAAATCGATTTCGGGCGCTATTGTAGCGAATACCGTGGCAAGAAACAGTCGGACCAGGGCCAGCTGCTTGACGCTTTCGTCAAGCAGCCCTGACAGCCCCGTCGGCCGTGGCCTTAGCGGGTACGAAGGGCCAGGCGGCGGTAGTGATCTTCGAGGCGGGCGATGGTGTCGCGGGCATCTGGCGCCAGGTAGGGGCGGATAAGGAACAACACCTTCAATACCCCCTGGTAAATCACCGGCCGGGTAATGGCGGCGTCCACCGCCTGGGTGGTCTGGTAGCTTATCCAGAAGGTGACCATGATCTTCACCGTATGAGCCAGATCGGGCAGGTCGGCCTCGTCGATGGCAAGAATGCCCTCGGCCTTAAGGGTATGGAGTATCGCCACCACCCGGTCGGCCAGTTGGGTTTGCACCAGGAAGTATTCCTGATGCAGGGCCGGGTTGCGGGCCAGAATATCGGGCAGGCTGGCGTAGAAGAACCGGAACTCCCACATGGTGTAGAAAACCCCGTCCAGGTAGGACATTAATACGTCCAGGGTGGGGCCGTTTTCCTTGGGGGTAAAGGCGGTTTCAAGGTGGCGCACGTACTCGCCGAAGATGGCGTGGACAATGTCCTCCTTATTGCGAAAGTGATAGTATAAATTCCCTGGGCTGATGCCCAGATGCGCCGCAATATGGTTGGTGGTGACGTTCCGCTCACCCTTTTCGTTAAACAGCGCCAGGCTGGCTTTCAGAATTTTGTCTCTGGTTTTCACATGCTTAGGCCTTCTAGCCAAATTAACCAGAGTCTACCATGTAGCCAATGCGCTTGGCACACAGGGGAAATTGATGATCATCGTAACGGGGGGTGCCGGTTTTATCGGCGCTAACATCGTCAAGGCGCTCAACGAGCGTGGTTATAAAGACATTCTGGTGGTGGACGACCTCACCGACGGCACCAAATTCAAGAATCTCGCCGACTTGGACATCGCCGATTACCTGGACAAAGACGACTTCATCGCCCGCATCGTTTCCGGCGACGAATTCGGCCCCGTAGATGCCATTTTCCATGAAGGCGCCTGCTCTGCCACCACCGAGTGGGACGGCAAGTTCATGATGGAGAACAACTACGAGTACTCCAAGGAGCTGCTGCACTGGTGTCTGGAGCGGGAAGTGCCCTTCCTCTATGCCTCCAGCGCCGCCGTTTATGGCGGTTCAGAAGAGTTTCGCGAAGACCGCGAATGCGAAGGCCCGCTTAACGTCTACGGCTACTCCAAGTGGCAGTTCGACCAGTACGTGCGCCGCATTCTGCCCCAGGCCGACAGCCAAGTGGTGGGCTTTCGCTACTTCAACGTCTATGGCCCCCGCGAGCACCACAAGGGCAAGATGGCCTCGGTGGCCTATCACCTGCACAACCAACTGCTGGAAGACAAGAACCCGCGCTTGTTCGAAGGCTACGACGGCTACCCCAACGGCGGCCAGCAGCGCGATTTTGTCTATGTGGGCGACGTGTGCAAGGTCAACCTCTGGTTCTTCGACCACCCGCATTTGTCCGGCATCTTCAACCTGGGTACCGGCCGCGCCGAGCCGTTCCAGAACGTAGCCGAAGCGGTAATAGCCCATCACGGCAAGGGCCAGGTGGAATACATTCCTTTCCCCGACGAGCTTAAAGGCCGCTACCAGAGCTTTACCCAGGCCGACATCAGCAAGCTGCGCACCGTGGGCTACAAAGAACCCTTCAAAACCGTGGCCGAAGGGGTGGGCGAATACCTGCAATGGCTCGACGCCAAGGCATGAAGCTGCTGGTAGTGGGCCCGTCCTGGGTCGGTGACATGGTCATGGCCCAGGCACTGTTCATCGATATCCAAAAGCGCCACCCCGATGCCGTTATCGACGTACTGGCACCGGGCTGGTCGCTGCCGATCATCGCCCGTATGCCGCAGGTGCGCCGGGGTATTGCCGCCCCTTGGGGCCACGGCAAGCTCAACCTCAAGGGCCAATGGCAACTGGCCAGAACCTTGAAAAAAGAAGGCTACGACAAAGCCCTGGTGCTGCCTCGCTCCTTTAAATCGGCGCTTATTCCCTTTATGGCCGGTATCCCCGAGCGGGTGGGTTTTAGCGGCGAAGGGCGAAGCTTTATGCTGAGCGATGCCCGCAAACGCCGCCCTACCCGCAGTGGCAATGTCATTACCGACAAAACGGTGTGGCGCTACATGGCCATGGGGGTCAGCAAAGCCGACTACCAGCGTTACCAGTTCGAGGTGCCGAGCCCGGCGCTGACCATCAATAAAGACAACCTCAAGGCGGTGATGGCCAAACTGGCACTGCCGCTGGATAAACCGGCGATAGCGCTGTGCCCCGGCGCTGAATACGGCCCCTCCAAGCAGTGGCCGCTAGAAAGCCACCGCGCCTTGGCCGCTCGGCTGGTGGCCAAGGGCTACCAGGTGTGGGTGATGGGCGGCCCCAAGGATGTGGACGCTGGCCAAGTGATAAGCGACGGCCAGGCGTTTGTTTTTAACCTCTGTGGCAAGACCCGCCTGGAAGACACCGTGGATCTGTTCGCCCATTGCCAACAGGTAGTGAGCCACGACTCGGGGTTGATGCACGTGGCCGCCGCTGCCGGCGCGCCTGTGGTGGCTATTTACGGCTCCACCAGCCCGGATTTCACGCCGCCACTCACAGGCAAGGCCACCATAGTGCGCCACCCCATCGAATGCAGCCCCTGCTTTGAGCGCACCTGCCGCTTTGGCCATTACCGGTGCCTGACCGAAATTGGCGTCGAGCAGGTGCTGGAGACCCTTGCATGAAACTTTCTGCGGTGATCATCAGCAAAAATGTCGGCAAGGACTTGCCAAACTGCCTGAAAAGCCTCGATTTCGTTGATGAGATTGTGGTGCTGGACTCCGGCTCCACCGACGACACCCTGGCCCAGGCCGAAGCCTTTGGCGCCCGTATTTTCCAAAGTGACGGCTGGCCCGGTTTTGGCCCCCAGCGCCAACGGGCCCAACAGCATGCAAAAGGGGAATGGCTTTTCTGGATAGACGCCGACGAGGTGGTTACCCCGGAGCTCAAAGCCGGCATTCTGGCCGCCATTGAGGACAGCACCCCGCAGCTGGTGTACCGCGCCAACCGGCTCACCGATTTCTTCGGCCGCTTTATCAAGACCTCCGGCTGGTACCCCGACCGCATCGTGCGGCTGCACCGCAATAGCGAGTACCGCTACGACGATGCCCTGGTGCATGAAAAGGTGGACTGCAAAGGTGCCAAGTTCAAAGACCTGCCAGGGCACCTTTTGCATTACACCACCGGCGACCTGACCAGTTACCTGCAAAAGTCGGTGCGCTACGCCAACGACTGGGCCGACAACAAGGCGCGCAAGGGGAAAAAGGCGGGGGTGTCGTCGGCAGTGCTGCACAGCATGTCGACCTTTTTACGAAAATTCGTGTTCCAGCGCGGCTTTATGGACGGCAAACACGGCTTTTTGCTGGCCGTGTTCGCTGCCCATTATTCCTTCAACAAATACGCGGCGCTGTGGCTTAAAACGCGCCGTTGACGGTGTCTTTAATGACCTTGGCCAGATCCCTGGCTGACTGCGCCACGTTGAAATGCTCGCCAATGCGCTGGCGGGCATTTTCGCCCATGGCGCGGCACAGCTCGCGGTCATTGAAAAGGCGCATTACCCCTTCGGCCATGGCCTTTACATCACCCGGCGCTATCTTGATGCCGCTGATGCCGTCTTCAATCAGCTCGGCGCTGCCGCCGGTGTCAGACACTATGGGCGCCACCCCGTAGACCATGGCTTCAATCACGGTCTTGGGCAGGCCTTCGCGCTTGGTTGAGGCAAGGATAGAGACATCGCAGCCGGCGATAATGGCCGGGGCGTCTTTACGAAAGCCGGCCAGGTGGATACGGCCCTTCATGGGGCTGGCGTCAATCATCGCCTGCACTTCGGGCTTGTCCATGCCGCCCCCCACCAGCAACAGGTGGATATTGGCGTCCTTGGGCAGCTGATGGGTCATTTCCATCAACACCGGCAAGCCCTTGCGGGGCCGCAGGTTAGCCACCGAACCCATCACAAAGGCGCCTTCGGGGATGCCAAATTCGCTCAAATCCACCGGGGTGTCGTTGTACCAGGCAAGGTCATGGCCCTTATAGACGGTGCAAACCTTGTTCTTGTTGCCCCACACCTGGGGGCGCAAGTCCACCTCGGTGGCCTTAGCCACACAGACGATGCGGTCTACCCGTGGGTTGAGGTGGGTGAGATAACCGGTGGGGTTCCACTTCTCAATGTTGCCGGTCTGGCCACGATAAGTGAGCACTTTTACCGGCAGGCCGATGGCGGCAAAGTTGGTGTTGCAGATGGCCTTGTTGTTAAAGCCGTAAACGGCGTCAAAACGGCCCTCTTTCAGTACCCGGCGAATGTATTTGATGCTGGCCAGGCTGAATTTCTTCTTGGGGTGATATGGGTGGACCTTCACGCCCATTTCTTCGAAACGGCGCACGTATTCGGCGTCGTCCTGGGTCATCACTTCCAGCTCGATGCCGTGCTCTTTTAAGCCAATGAGCATCTCGGCTTCCGGCCGCACCGAGTTCCAAGTGTCTTTGTAGGAACTGATCACCAGCAGTTTCATGGCGTTATCTCCCCTTAAAATCGGCGCCAACATAGCACAAATACCGGGGACATTCGCCTGCCGAGCGCGGCCCCCCTTCTTTACACCAAGGCGGCCAAAGGGTACTGGCCCCGCCCCGGCGCTGATATACTCAGCGCTCAAGATGGCGGCGCGCCCCGCCTTTACCAGACCAAGGAATGCCAAGACGTGTCGTCCCCCAGGTTCCCGGCCCAGAATGCGTTAAAAAGACTGCTCAACCGTTTTTTACCCCGGGGCCGGGTCGGCACTGACCCCGCCCTTGCGGGCAGCCAAGGCCGTTACCGGCCGGTACCGGTTTACAACCTGAAAATGCCCTGGCTGGCCGCAACAGACCTGCGCCGCTCCCGCCGGCCCAGCGAATTTGCCTTTGAAGAAGGCAAGAAGCTGACGGTGATCATCCCCTTTCGCAACCGTGACGAGCACCTGGCGGCGCTGCGCCCGGCATTGGAAGCGCAGCTTGATGGCCAGCATATCGATTACCGCATTTTGGTGGTGGAGCAAGCCGGTGACGGCATCTTCAACAAGGCCCGGCTGATTAACACCGGTATCCTCCACGCCGCTGACGACAGCGACTATTACTGCATCCACGATGTGGACAATATCCCGGTCAACGCCGACTACCGCTGCCCCAGCCTGCCGCTGCGGCTGGTGACCAAGCTGCAAACCACCCACAGACGTGAAACCGAGTACAAAGACCACTACTTCTCCGGCGCCATCACCTTTCGCAAGGAACATGCCTTTGCCGCCAATGGCTTGTCCAACCAATACTGGGGCTGGGGCAAGGAAGACGACGACTTCTTCTTTCGGCTGCTGATGCAGGGTCTTTGCTGCTTTGCCGATTACCAAGGGGTTTACCGGGACTTGGCCAACCCCCAGTCGCAGCACTTCACCAAAGCCACCCAAAAACGGGTGTCGCCGCAGCTCAGCGCCAACCGCCACCGGCGCAACAGTATGTTACGTTTGCAACTGGACCCGGCCCGCGATGGCCTTAACTCGCTGACCTATAGTATTCTCGCCGCACACACCGAAGGCCGATTCGAGAAGATCGTCGTCGATATCGGCAGCCAAGGATGATAGCCAGGAGCCCGCTATGACTGTCAGGGTGATCTACCCCGGAACCTTCGACCCCATCACCAACGGCCATACCGATTTGGTGGAGCGGGCTTCAAGACTGTTCAGCCAGGTGATTGTCGGCGTTGCCGCCAACCCGTCCAAGAAACCCATGTTCAGCCTCGACGAGCGAGTGGCACTGGCCAAGCAGGTGGTGTCGCATCTGAGTAACGTGTCGGTGGTAGGCTTTTCCGGGTTGTTGATCGACTTTGCCAGCAAGAACCAGGCAACGGTGCTGATCCGCGGCCTGCGCGCGGTATCGGATTTCGAATACGAGTTCCAGCTGGCCAACATGAACCGCCGCCTCAAGCCGGATCTGGAGTCGGTGTTTTTGACACCGGCCGAAGAGAATTCCTTTATTTCCTCGACCCTGGTCAAGGAAGTGGCCCTTCACGGCGGCGACGTTTCGCAGTTCGTTCATCCCGATGTTGCAAAGGCTTTGTTAGAAAAAGTCCAACAGAGACAAGGATAAATCCATGTTGTTACGCCTTAGCGCCCTGGCCTCACTGGTGCTGGTCAGCACCGCTGCCGCCGCCAAGGGTGTCAGCCCTTATTTGCCCCTCAACCAATACCCCGAGCTGGAGCACCAAGTGGAGCGGGCCATGGCCATTGCCGGCCGCGCCCCCCTGAAAAAGCCCTACAGCGCCGCCGAGGTACAAGACGCCCTGCCGGCCATTTGTGGCAAGGACCAGGCCCTTTGCGGCCAGATCAAACGCTTTTTGGAGCGCTACAAACAGCGGCTGTCGCTGACCCAGGCCAGCCTGACTGCCCGGGTCGACTCCGGCGACGGCAAAACCCTGGACCCGAACCAGCGTGGCCTGAGTTCTGACGATAACCTGCGGGTGGATGTCAGCGGGTATTGGCAGTTCTCCGACTACGGCATCGTCACCGTCGGCGGCCAGTTCACCGAAGACAACGCCCAGCCGGTGGACACCATGCTGTCTCTGGGTTTTGACTGGGCCCAGCTCGATATCGGCTACCGCTCGCACTGGTACTCGCCGATGCACGACAGCGCCATGTTGCTGTCGACCCAGGCCGAGAATATGCCGGGTATCACCTTGTCCAACACCCGGCCGCTGACCGATTTCAATATCCGCTACGAATTCTTCGTGGGGGAGATGTCCTACAGTAGCCACATCGCCTACCAAGGCGGCTACACCGCCGGCAAGCCGAAGATCACCGGGCTGCACCTGTCCATGGAGCCTTTGGAGGGCTGGTCCATCGGCTTTAACCGCATCATGCAGTTTGGCGGTGGCGCCCGTGGCGGCAACTCCCTGAGTGATATCGGCAAGGCGTTTTTTAACCCTACCGGCAACGACAACACCGGCCAGGGGGTCAACGAAGACTCCGAATTTGGTAACCAAGCGGCGTCCGTTACCACCCAGTTCCACTTTGACGGCGACACCCCCTTTAACCTCTATTTCGAGTACGCCGGCGAAGACACCTCTCATGCCACAAACTGGCGCCTGGGCAATGTCTCGCTGTCTGGTGGGCTTTATATCCCGCGCATCGCCGATAACTGGGATCTCACTTACGAGTTCTCCGAGTGGCAGAACAGCTGGTATGTGCACCACATCTACCAGGACGGCCTGAGCAATAAAGGCGTGATCATCGGTCACTGGGGCGCCAGCGAGCGCCAGTTTGGCGACGGCATCGGCGCCCAGGCCCATACCCTGATCCTCGGCTGGACCCCTTCTGCCACCGACATGTGGCGCTTTAAATACCGAACCCTGCAAAACCAGGGTTACTCCAGCATTGATTACAGCCGCTTCCAGCAGCTGAGCGCCGCCTATTCAACGGTTTGGCGCCGCTACATGGTGGGTGGTGAAGTGACAGTACAACGCGACGTCTTTGGCGACAGCTCCGCCATGCTGAGCGGCTATATCCGTTGGTAAGGAATCGACAATGAAGAAAATCGCATTTGTGGCCCTGGCCGGCCTGATGACCTTTGAGGCCTCCGCCACCACGGTAATGACCGAAGTGGGGGCCAGTTTCAGCCGCGAGAAGGTGGATTTGGGTACGCCCACCATGGAGCCTTTTAACCGCAGCAGCGAAGTTACCCCGCACCTGATGGCCGGCGTCTATCGCCCGGCCGGTAATGGCCTTTTTGGCGTAGCACTGGATTGGGACCGCAGCAACGGCCGCAACCTTTTGGGGCTAAGAGCCCTGGATTACCACTATCCGCTGGGTGACAGCTTCGAGGTGCACGGCTTTTTGGGGGGCGCCCGCTTGTCTGACACCCGCCCGGCCTACGGTTACTACTACGGCGCCGGTGTCAGCTACAAACTGCCCTACCAAGGCTGGTCGATAGGGC
Organism: Gallaecimonas pentaromativorans; assembly: GCF_003751625.1. Classification (NCBI taxonomy): domain Bacteria; kingdom Pseudomonadati; phylum Pseudomonadota; class Gammaproteobacteria; order Enterobacterales; family Gallaecimonadaceae; genus Gallaecimonas; species Gallaecimonas pentaromativorans. The sequence continues at coordinate 96,735 of NZ_RJUL01000011.1, read as the reverse complement.
TGGATTTTCGCAAGGCCGACAAGCTGGCCCGCGACAAAGAGCCTAGCGATCCGGCAGGGCGGCAGGATGTCTACTTCGACATCCAAAGCGCCACCCTGTCTATCCAAAAGCGGTTCTGATCAGAAGATATAGGGCAGCCAACGCAGTTTGACTGCCCTACCCGCCAGCTCCATCACAGCGCCGTAATGGCGCTTTTTCTTACTGAGCTTATAGCGGCGCATGATCTCGTCCCGCTCCTGGCCCGGGCTGATACCCATGGCCTGGTAGTAGCCGCCTTCGGGATTGACTGGCCGGGTGTGGGTGACCGCCGCCGCATCGATGATGCCAAGTGGCCCCCAGCCGCGCTCACGCACCAGCTTGTTCCAGTAGTAGTCCACGCCCCAACCGGTTTTGTTGAGGGTAAAGGTGGGCAGCAACATCTCCAGGGTGTCGCTGGTCATCACCGGCACCATCACTTCAACGTAATTGGTAAAGCGAAGCTGGGCCCAGTTGCGCTGGCGGGTGATCTTGAGGCTGATGTAGCTGTCCGGGGTCAGTGCCGGCTGAGCCAGCTTCAGCTGATACTGGTGGAACAGCGCAAAGATGCGGTTGATGTTGGCGGCATCGGTTTTGATGTCGTCATCGGGCAACCAGATGGCGTCATACTCTTTGATCCAATCCCAATTGGCCGCTATCTGGCTGCTCAGCAGCTGCCACTTGCTGCCCTTCGCCTCGGCATAATGCTGGCATTGCTCCCGGTAGAGACCCGACTGGTCACCAAAGTAAATCAGGAACAAGTCAAAGTCCTTTTGGCCTTCTAGCCACTGGGGATGCAAGGAGCCGTCCCCGACACAACAGATCACCAGGTTGTTCATTGCGCCAGCATCTCCTCAACGGCGGGGGGGAAAGTCAGCCCGGGGTCGGCCTTGAAGGCCCGGGCAAAGGCCAGGGTTTCGAGGATCACCAAATCCATATTGAGGTAGCGATACGATCCCAGCCGGCCGATAAAGGACACCCCGGCGGTTTGCTTGGCCAGCGCCGCATATTGCCCGAACAGGGCTTTGTCGGCCGGGCGGCTGACCGGGTAATAGGGGATGTCGCCATCCTCGGTGGCCTTGCTGAACTCGGTAAAGACGATGGTCTTGTGGTGCTGCTCCCAGGGGGTGAAGTGCTTGTGCTCGTGCTTGCGGGTAAAGGGCACGCTCATGTCCGGGTAGTTGAGCACGGCGTTGCCCAAGGCGTCGCCATCGAAGCGCTGTTCGGTCCAGTAGACGGTGCGATACCCTAGCTTGCCCAGTTGGCAACCGAAGTACTGGTCCAGCGGGCCGCTCCAGAACAGGTGGTCAAAGCCCGCGCCGTCACCCGGCGCCACCGCCTGGCCCAGCTCCACCTTAATGCCGGGGTGGTCCAAAATAGCCTCCACCATGGCGGTATAGCCTGCTTCGGGGATACCCTGGTAGCGGGCGTTGTAGTAGTTGTCGTCGTAGTTGAAGCGCACCGGCAGGCGTTTTAGCACCGAGGCTGGCAACTCGCTGGGCTCGCAGCCCCACTGCTTGCGGGTGTAACCGTCAAAGAAGGTTTCATACAGCGCCGAGCCCAGCAGCTTGCGGCCCTGTTCTTCGAAGTTGGCCGGTTCGGCAATGTCATCCCCCAGGCCTTCGACAAAAGTGCGGGCCTCGGCCGGGCTGAACGCCTCGCCAAAGAACTGGTTAATGGTATGCAGGTTCACCGGCAGACTGAACACCCCTTTGTGGGTGACCGCCTTAACCCTGTTGATAAAGGGCCGAAACGGCGTGAAACGGTTAACGTATTGCCAGGCTTCATCGCTGTTGGTGTTGAAGATGTGGGGCCCGTAGCGGTGCACCATGACCCCGGTTTCAGCGTCACGCTCGGTGTGGCAGTTACCGGCCACATGGGGGCGCTCGTCCCTCACCACCACTTCGGCGCCGCCTTCGGCCAGTTCCCGGGCCAGTACCGCCCCGGCAAGGCCTGCCCCTGCAATCAAATACCGCGCCATAGCACCATCACTCCACAATTCAGCGCTGACAAAGGGCGCAGTATACCGTGCTGCGCCCGCCAATGCGCACTTCCCGAAGTTCTGCGCCGCAGGCCGGGCAAGGCAATCCCTTGCGGCCATAGACCTTGAGCTCTTGGGCAAAGTAGCCGGGCTTGCCGTCGGCGGCGGTAAAATCCTTCAAGGTGGTGCCGCCCTGCTCGATGGCCCGGGCCAGCACCGCCTTGATAGCTTCGGCGAGCTTCAGGTAGCGCTCCTGGCTGACATTACCGGCCGGGCGGCGCGGATCGATACCGGCCATAAACAGTGCTTCGTTGGCGTAGATATTGCCCACCCCCACCACCACGGCGTTATCCATGATGAAGGTTTTGACCGGGATCTGCCGCTTGCGGCTGAGCTCAAAGAGGCGCTGGCCGTCAAAGGCCTCGGTAAGCGGCTCCGGCCCCAGCTTGCCAAGCAGTTGATGCTGCTCGCCGGGGGGCACATAGAGCCAGGCGCCAAAGCGGCGCGGATCGGTGAAGCGCATCACCTGGCCACCGGCCAGCACCAAATCCACGTGGTCGTGCTTACCGGGTGCCTGAACTTCGGTGAGGATACGCAGCGCCCCGCTCATGCCCAGGTGCACCAGGGCGCTGCCCATGGCGGTTTCGATCACCAGATACTTGGCGCGGCGGCTGACTTTCTCAATGACCTGGCCTTCCAGCAGCGCCAGCGCCTCCGGCACCGGCCAGCGCAGGCCACGCTGGCGCACTTCGATGCGAGCGATCTGCTGGCCTAATAAAAAGGGGGATACACCACGGCGGGTGGTTTCAACTTCCGGTAATTCCGGCATCAAGGCTCCTTACAGCGGATAACAGAAGCAATAGTCGCCAAGGCCAGGGAAGCGGGCCGCCAGCCGGGCGCGCCAGCTGTTAAGACGCGGCTCATCAGCCAGGAAATCAACAGGCCAGGTGGCGGCGCCCCACAGCATCGAGCCCAGCAGGCTCAAATCGCTGTAACCGGGTTCGTTGCCGGCAAAAAACGGTTTATCCCCGAGCTCCTCGGCAAACTGTGCCAGCACTGCGTAAAAAGCAGCCTGGTCGGCCTTTTGCGAGCAAGCTTCCAGAGCCATGCCGATCTGCGCCTCGCGGGTGGCGCGAAAATAGCGCTGGTCGCCCGGGGTCAGCAGCGGGTAGATGGCCGGCAGCAAAAACCAGCGAATGGCGACATTGAACACCTTGTCGCAGCGTTCCATAAAGGCTTTAGCCTGGGCCTGCCCTTCCGGGAACAACGACGGCCCCTCAGGGTAGTGCGCCTCCAAGTAACAGGCAATATCCCAGGACTCCCACAGCACTTGCTCACCAGCAAACAACACCGGCACCTTGCCTTGGCCGGAGGCGGCGATCAGCGGTTTGTCGTTATAACGCCAGGCGCGGGCATCAAAGCTCACTCCTTTAAGCCACAGCGCCAGGTGAATACGCCAGCAGTAAGGGCTGAAACGGCGCTGCGGATTGGCGCCGGCCAGCTCATAAAGCACGATAGACATCGGGTCCTCCTTGGTTTGCCGCCTAGCATAACGTCTATGGCGCCATTTGACACCGGCCTCAGCCGGCCATGGCTATCGCGTCATGAGGATGCAGGCTCTCCATATGGCGCACCTTGATTTTGGCCTCCGGGTAATGCGCCAACGCCCCTTGCAAACGGCGGGCGGCGTCTTCCACAAACATTAGGTTCTGGCCATTAAGGGCAGCAAAGGCTTGTTCGTCGGCCCGCTTGACGGCGGTTTGCACCGGCGTAGCCAGAGCCTGCTCGATGGTGTCGATAAGCCCCAGCAGCCCAAAGTGGCCAGCACCGCTGCTATGGCTAACCGAGACCTCGGCGAGGCTTCGCTGGCTGTGGGGGGTAGCGAGGGTGCCGTGCTGACGCAGCCAGGCAGCAACCGTTTCTGGTGCCAGCAACCCTTGGCCAGCAAAGGCCGCTAAAAAGCCCTGCTCCTGCAGTTGGCGAGTCAGCGCCGCCGAGCAGGGGCAGGTTGAGGAATAGGCCACCGTTACCTGGCTAGTAAGGGCCACTTGGCCGCCAACCAGGCTGGCGTCAATCACCATCGGGTAAGCCTTCCACCCTGATAGCCCGTCACTTTTCAGCGCGGCACGGCGCACCAGCAGCGAGAAGTGCAGCCGCAACCGGGCATGGCTGCTGTGGCAATCGCCATGGCTGGCCACCATGGCGCGCAGCAGTTGGCGAAGGCGCCCAGGTAGCAGTGCTCGGCCATTGGCCAAGGGTTCGAGCAACCGGTACAGCCGGGACATGTGAATACCCTTGATGCCGGGCTCCGGCAGGTCCACCTGCATGTCGACCTTGGCATGGAGCTGGCGCCGGTAGCCCGGCTCGGCCAGGGTAATGGGTAAATCGATGCCTTCCATCCCTACCCATTCCAGGGCACTGGCGTTTAGTGGCGATTCGCTAAGGGAGACATCGGGCAGGGCATGGGTCATGGTCAGGTCTGTTTGGCTGGCAAAAAGGTGGCCACAACCTTAAACGTTATAACATCACAAATTCAATGCAGAGATCGCCGCTATCGGCGGTGGCGAAAATAGCGCTTTGGGCACTCGCGAAATGGCGGGCACAAAAAAGCCCGGCTTGAGCCGGGCTTTTTCGCAAGGAAGCAAATCTTATTTGATTTTGGCTTCTTTGTAGAGAACGTGCTGACGAACAACCGGATCAAACTTTTTGATTTCCATCTTTTCCGGCATGTTGCGCTTGTTCTTGTCGGTGGTGTAGAAGTGACCGGTGCCAGCAGAGGAAACCAGCTTGATCTTCTCACGAATACCTTTTGCCATGGTTTATCCCCTTAGATCTTCTCACCGCGGGCACGCAGGTCAGCCAGTACGGCGTCGATGCCCTTCTTGTCGATAATACGCATACCCTTGGTGGACAGACGCAGCTTAACGAAACGGTTTTCGCTGGCTACCCAAAAACGGTGGGTTTGCAGGTTAGGCAGAAAACGGCGGCGGGTCTTGTTGTTAGCGTGGGAAACGTTGTTACCCACAACCGGACCCTTGCCGGTTACTTGGCATACTCGGGACATTGTAATTAATCTCCAAAAACATCAGCTCGAGCGATTATCACCTCGAGGCCGTCGCCTCAGGCGCAGAGAGGGCGCAATTTATACAGAAAAGTCCCGCCGAGATCAACAACGATCACAGCCATCCTCGCTCCGCAAAGGAAATCGCCTCGCCATCCCCTATCACTAAATGGTCCAGCACCCGCACTTCCACCAGTCCCAGGGCGGCCCCCAGGCGTTCGGTCAGTTGCCTGTCGGCCCGGCTGGGCTCGGCGATGCCGGACGGGTGATTATGCACCAAAATCACCGCCGCGGCATTAGCGGCCAACACCGCTTTCACTACTTCGCGTGGATAGACGGCGGCGCCATCGAGGGTGCCAAAGAAAAGTTCGTGGAGTTTGATAACCCGGTGTTGGGCGTCGAGCAGCAGCAGGCAGAACACTTCCCGGGGTTGGTCTCGCAGCCGGCTGATAAGGTAGCGGCGCACATCATCGGGGCAACTCAGTACCGCCTCGCGGCTGAGCTTTTCCCCTAAAAAGCGGCGGCTCAGCTCCACCGCCGCCTGCAACTGGGCAAATTTGGCCGGGCCCATGCCGGGGGCCTGGCAAAAAAGGCCGGCATCGGCATTGATAAGGCTGCGCAGGCTGCCAAAGTGGCCCAGTAGCTCACGGGCCAGGGTTACGGCGTCTTTGCCAGCCACCCCCACTCGCAAGAAGATGGCCAGCAGTTCGGCGTCGCTCAGCGCCCCTGCGCCTTTACTGAGCAGCTTTTCCCTAGGGCGCTCGGCCTCGGGCCAGTCTCGAATTGCCATGTAGTCCTCCTTGACCCATGGGTGTTAGCCGTTAAATACGAAATTGCCCCAGCAACCGGCTCAGCGACTGGCTGGCACCGGCCAGCTCGGCGCCGGTGCTTTGCGCCTCGTGGGCGCCTTGAGCCAAGTGCTCGACGATGTCGGAGATCGCCGACAAGTTACGGTTAATCTCCTCAGACACGGCGTTTTGCTCCTCGGCGGCACTGGCAATTTGCATGTTCATCTCGTTGATGGTGCCCACCGCCATGGCCACCACGTTGAGGGTGCTGACCACCCGGCTGGCCTCTTCTACCGTTACCTGGCTGCGCTGTTGGCCGGTCTCGACCGCCTCCACCGCCCGTTTGACGCCACTTTGCAGGTTGCCGAGCATCAGGCTTATCTCGCCGGTGCTTTGCTGGGTGCGCGCCGCCAGGCCACGTACTTCGTCGGCTACCACCGCAAAGCCTCGGCCTTGCTCACCGGCCCTGGCCGCCTCGATGGCGGCGTTAAGGGCCAGCAGGTTGGTTTGTTCGGCGATGGCGGAAATGGCTGCCACCACCTGGGATATTTTGTCGGTTTCCTTATCCAGCTCGGTGATCACCCGCCCGGCTTGTTCTACGTCTCGCACCAGTTGATCGATGCTGGCAATAGCCCCCTGTACCACCTGGGTGGCGGTGGCCGATTCATGCTCGGCATTGGCGGTAGCGTCGGCGGCGCGGCTGGCACTGGCCGCCACTTCCTGGGCGGTGGCGCTCATCTCGGTAACTGCCGCCACCACCTGCTCGGTTTGCTGGCGATGGCGCTGCATCTGCTGCTGGTGATCCTGCGCCTGGCGCTCAATCACATCGGCGCTGCTGCCCAGTTTGCCGGAGACCCCGGCCACTTCGCTGATGGATTGCTGAATGCGGCTGACAAAACGGTTAAAGGCCTGGGCAACCTGGCCCAGCTCGTCACGCCCTTCCACGGCCAAGCGGCGGGTTAGGTCCCCTTCCCCTTCGGATATGTCGTTAAGGCCGGTCAGCAGGTGCTGTAACGGGGTGTTGATGCGGCTGGCTGCCAGCAGCGCCAGCAAGGCCGCCACTACCACCAATGCCAGGCTGCCCAACACCACAAAGGCCATCAGCGCATGCAGCTTGGCCTTTTCCTCGGCGGAGAAGGCGGCGACCTGCTCGTCTACATCGTCAATATAAAAACCGGTGCCCAGCACCCAACCCCATTTGGGCAGGGCTTTGGCCAGAGCCAGCTTAGGCTCTTCGCTACCTTTGGAGGGTTTGTTCCAATAAAAACGGGTAAAGCCGTCACCGCTTTTGGCGGCGGCCAGGATGTCCTGGATAACGGTATTGCCCATTTTGTCTTTCATGGCCAGCAGGTCCTTGCCTTCCAGGGCCGGGTTGGCGCCGTGCACCACGTTCACGCCTTTTTCGTCGTAAACGTAGTAGTAGCCGTCATCCTGGTAGCGTAGCCCCCGCAGCACTTTTTTGGCTTCTTCCTTACTTTGGGGCGTGTCTTGCTTATACAGATCGTCGATGGCGGTGAGCGCCAGGCGGATATAACTGGTGAGCTGGGCCTGATGCTGAGCCATCATTTGCTGGCGCATCTGGGCCACGCTCTGGCGCAGCGATCCGCTCTCTTTAAACCACAGCAAGCCGTTGACCACCAACGACACCAGCAACACCGGCATCACCGCCAGCAACATCATGCGCGCTTTGACTGAAAGGCCATTCATGCCGCGTTCTCCCCCAAGATTACACTGCTGTTTTAACCTGTAACGGCCGAAAACACTCAAGCTGAAGCTTAGTCAGGCGGGGCGGGAAATGTGCTATCGTAGCGGCCTTAGCGAGCAGGACCTGCCAATCATGAGTCTTTCGACAAAACGCATATTGCTGGGCATCAGCGGCGGCATTGCCGCCTATAAAAGCGCCGACTTGGTGCGCCGCCTCAAAGAGCGCGGCGCCGACGTGCGGGTGGTGATGACCGATTCCGCCAAGGAGTTCATCACCCCGCTGACCCTGCAGGCGCTGTCGGGTAACCCGGTGGGCGACAGCCTGCTCGACCCTTCTGCCGAAGCGGCCATGGGCCATATCGAGCTGGCCCGCTGGGCCGATTTGATTCTGGTGGCCCCGGCCACCGCCAGCCTGCTGGCCCGCGTCAGCGCCGGCCTCGCCGACGACCTGCTCACTACCCTGATTTTGGCCTCCAGCGCTCCATTGGCGGTGGCGCCGGCCATGAACCAGCAGATGTACAAGGCGGTAGCGACCCAGGAAAACCTGGCTACCCTCAAGCGCCGTGGCGTGCACATCTGGGGCCCTAACGGCGGCGAGCAGGCCTGCGGCGATGTGGGCCCAGGGCGCATGAAAGAGCCGTTGGAACTGGTGGCTGAGGTTGAAGGGCTGTTCGGGCCCAAGCCCCTGGCTGGCAAACGCCTGGTGCTGACCGCTGGCCCAACCCGCGAGCCACTGGACCCAGTGCGTTATCTCTCCAACCACAGCTCCGGCAAGATGGGCTTTGCCATTGCTGCTGCTGCCGCCGCCATGGGCGCCGAGGTAGAGCTGATAACCGGCCCGGTGGCGCTGGCCACACCGGCGGGCGTAAAGCGCACCGACGTGGGCTCGGCCCTTGAGATGCACGCCGCGGCCCTTGAGCTTGCCGGCGGCTGCGATATTTTCATCGGCTGCGCGGCCGTGGCCGATTACCGGCCAGTGGCGGCCAACGAGCACAAAATCAAAAAAGACGGCGACACACTGTCGGTGGAGATGGTTAAAAACCCCGACATCATCAGCGATGTGGCCGCCATGGCGGCGCGCCCGGCCCTGGTGGTAGGTTTTGCCGCCGAGACCCGCGATGTGGAGCAGTACGCCAAAGGCAAACTGGCACGCAAGGGCCTTGACCTTATCGCCGCCAACGCCGTGGGCAACGGCCTGGCCTTCGGCACTGACGACAACCAACTGACCCTCATTAGCAAAGACCAGACCCAGGTATTGCCCCAGGCTTCCAAGGCCAAACTGGCCGAGCAATTGCTGGCAATCCTGGCCAACCGACTGAGCGAGCACTGATGAAACACGCTATCCAACTTAAAATTCTCGACCCCCGGGTCGGCACCGAATTCCCCCTGCCCGCTTACGCTACCGAAGGCTCGGCTGGCCTCGACCTGCGCGCCGTTATCGACGCCGCCATCGAGCTGGCCCCGGGCCAGACCACCCTTATTCCCACCGGCCTTGCCATTTACATTCAAGACCCGAACCTGTGCGCCACTATCCTGCCCCGCAGCGGCCTTGGCCATAAGCACGGCATTGTGCTGGGTAACCTGGTGGGCCTGATTGATTCCGACTATCAAGGCCAGCTGATGGTGTCGGTGTGGAACCGCGGCAACGACAGCTTCACCATCGCCCCCGGCGAGCGCATCGCCCAACTGGTGTTGTTGCCAGTGGTGCAGGCGCAATTTGAGGTGGTGGACGAGTTTCAGGCAACCGAACGCGGTGAAGGGGGCTTCGGACACTCCGGGCGGCACTGACCAGCGCTTTTTTCCATCCTGAACACAAGATAAACTATGCCTACTTCTTGGGGTCTCGCACTAGAGGCCCCGCTTCATTTTGCAGGGAAGTAGTACCATGGCCAATGCCAAAACCAGTCGCCGGGAGCAGATCCTGCAAAGTCTGGCTCAGATGCTGGAAACCCAAGCAGGACAACGGATCACCACTGCCAAACTGGCCGCCCAGGTCGGGGTGTCTGAAGCTGCTCTGTATCGCCATTTCCCCTCCAAGGCCCGGATGTTTGAAGGCCTCATCGACTTTATCGAAGAGTCTTTGCTGTCCCGCATCAACCTGATTTTGCGTGACGAAAAAGACACCTTGACCCGCATCCACCACATGCTGCATTTGCTGCTGGTGTTTGCCGAGAAGAACCCCGGCCTGACCCGCATCATCAACGGTGACGCCTTGCAGGGCGAGCAAGAAAGGCTGCGCGACCGCATCGAACTGCTGTTCCAAAAGCTCGAAACCCAGCTAAAACAAGTGTTGCGTGAGCGCCGCCTGCGTGAAGGCAAAGCCTTTAGCGTTGACGAAAGCGTGCTGGCCAACTTGCTGCTGGCCTTCACCGAGGGCCGCATCGGCCAGTTCGTACGCTCGGGCTTTAAACACAAGCCCACTGACGGCTTCAATGCCCAGTGGCAGCTTATCGAACAACAGCTGCTCTGAGTTTTTTGCCAGGGAAGCCACCACCAACCAAGGAGAGATCGTTATGGAAACCGAACAGCAAAGCCTGGTGCAAAAGCTGTCTACCCCCCTGTTCCAGGCCAAAGGCTGGATGAAGTTTGTCGGCGTGATGGGCATCATCACCGGCGCTCTGCAAGCCATTACCCTGGTGGGCCTGCTGTGGGCCTGGCTGCCGATATGGATGGGGGTACTGCTGATGCAGGCCGGCTCTGCCATTGAAGCGGCCGAGCGCAGTGGCTCGGTCGAAGCCTTCACTGACGCTCTGGCCAAGCTCAAGACCTACTTCACCCTGATGGGGGTAACAGTGCTGATTGGCCTGGCCATCACCGTGCTGTTTATGCTGCTTGGCGGCATAGGACTCTTGGCAGGTATGGCCGGCATGGGCGGCTATCACTGAGCCGTCCCCCTAATAAAAAGGGCGTCGAAAGGCTAATGTCAGTCAGTTAAGCAAATGCCAGCAAAATAAAGGGCTCCAGAGGGATTTTAGTCATTCCTTCTGGAGCCCTTGCTGTAACTACATTTATCCTAAAGAACAGCTGTTAAATGCTTTCATCCACACGCTGAACAAAACAAGCATAATTATTCAAGAAAGTGGCTAACTGATCAGCATTACGCCAACTAGCGCCTTTTTATCCCAGCTTGCCGCTGGCCAGCGCCAGCACAAAGGCGAAGTCGCGGGCGATTTCCTTAAAGCGCTGATAACGCCCGGAAAGGCCGCCGTGGCCCACCTCCAGCTCGGTTTCCAGCAGCAGCAAGTGGTTATCGGTTTTCAGTTCCCGAAGCCTGGCCACCCATTTGGCCGGTTCCCAGTAGGCGACTTGGGTGTCGTGCAGGCCGCTTCGCACATAGATATGCGGGTAGGCTTGGGGGCGGATGTTGTCGTAGGGGCTGTACGAGAGCATCAGGAAGTAATCGGAAGGGTTATTGGGGTTGCCCCATTCGTCGTACTCGCCAGTGGTCAGCGGCAGGCTGTCATCGAGCATGGTGGACACCACATCCACGAACGGCACTCCCACCAGCGCTCCTTTATAAAGCTCAGGCGCTTCGTTGAGCACGGCGCCCATCAACAGGCCACCGGCGCTGCGCCCCTCGCAAAACACTTGGTCGTGAGCGCCGTAACCTTCGGCAACCAGCGCTTTGGTGACGTCGATAAAGTCATGGAAGCTGTGCCATTTATGCTGGCGCCGGCCCCCTTCATACCAGGCGCGGCCCTTTTCCTGGCCGCCGCGAATGTGGGCCATGGCTACCACGAAGCCTCTATCCAATAGACTGAGACGCGCCATGGAAAAGCCAGGGTCGATGCTGATGCCGTAGGCGCCGTAGCCGTCGATCAGCAAGGGATTGGTGCCGCTTTTAAAGTTGTCTTTGCGCCACACCAGGGTGACCGGCACCAAGGCGCCGTCTCTTGCCGGTACTTCAATACGTTTGCAGTCGTAAAGGGCCGGCTCGACATTGGGCACCGGCTTGGTTTTAAGCAGCGTCTTGGTAAGACCCGCGTCGATGCGATAAAGACTGGGGGGCTGCAGCGGGTTTTGGTAACCCACTAGCAGCTCGCCGGTGTTGTCACTGTGGCCAAGCCAGACATCGTGCACCTCGGCGTCCCAGGTGAGCAGTTGGTTGGCGTCACCTTGCAGGATCCGCACCCGAGGCTGGCCTTCAAAGCGCTCCAGCAGGGCAATACCGGTATCCAGCAGGTCAAAATCTTCCAGTAACACCGCCGGGTTATGGGCCTGGCACTGGCTCATGGCATCAGGGCCAGTGCCGGTTAGCAGCTTGAAATTAAGGGCATTTTCATTGCTGAGCACCACAAAGCGCGCGCCGAGGCGATCAAGGTTGTACTCGATGCCGTCGCGGCGCGGCCAAAATGGCGCTGGCACGTCGCTGCTGCCATCCAGGGGCAACAGCCGCACTTCCGAGGTCAAGGTCGCAGCACAAGACAGCAGCAGCCATTGGCGGTCGCGGCTTTCGCCCATGCCCAGCCAGAAGGTGTTGTCGGTCTCCTCGTAGAGCACCTGTGGCGCCTGGCCAAGCACTTGGCGGTTAAGGCGATAAGGCAGCAGGCTGTCGTCGAGGGTGAGGTAATAGAGGGTTTGGCTATCGCTACCCCAGATCAATTCGCCGCTGATGGCAGGGAAGTGGTGGTCCAGCAGTTTGCCGCTGGTTAAATCCAGCAACTGCACCTCATAGCTGCGATCGCCATTGTGGTCGGTGCTGTAGGCCAGCAAGTTGCCGTCGGGGCTGAAGGCCATGTCGCCTAAGGAAAAGTAACTGGCTGACCCGGCCAACTGGTTGCCGTCCAGCAGCAACTGCCAGGGGGCATCTTCACTGCGCCGCCCCTCCACCAGCGCATATTCCTTGCCGTCCAAGGTGCGCTCGCGAAGCTGCCAAAGGTGATCCCACCAGGGCAGGCTGGCGTCTTCTGGGGCGGTGCGTGACCGCATCTCGTCAAAAAGCTGCTGCTCGAGCTCACCGTTTACCGCCAGCAGCGATTGGGCATGATGGTTTTCAGCCTCAAGATGCGCCATGACCTCTGGGCTTTTGCGCTCGTCGTCGCGCAGCCAGTGGTAGGGGTCGTGGCGCTGGTGGCCGTGGCAATGATGAATGTGGTTTTTTTTCGCGGCAATGGGCGGCATGGCAGAGCCTGACTCAATACAAATTTGCCACCATTATGCCCAACTGGGCCTGGCCTGGTTAGCCCCGCAGCCGATTAACCAAATCGGCCACCTTGTCCGCTGAAAAACCCGGGTATTTGGCTTTTATTACCCCGTCGCCGTCAACTTCATACAGCACCGGCGACAAGATGGCGTCCATATAAAGCACGCTGGGTTTAGCAGCTGTAGAAAGCACCACCATATTGCGGTTACTGGCATCGGCCATGGCCGGCGCCTTTTCATCATCAAAAGCAATGACTAGAAAAGGCACATCGCGTTGTTGACCCAGGTAATGTACCAGCTCATCGCAGGATGGGCAGTTCTCAACATAAGGCAGGATAAGGGTATCCCTGTTGATAAAATCACCCAACCGCGCATTTTTTCCCTGCACCACTACCTTGGTAGAAAGATCTATCTTCATATTCAGGTTGTGCTGCTTTTCCTTTTCCGCCAGTGAGAGAAAACTGGCGTTATTGTTAAAGAACAAGTCCAGGGTGTAGCGCCCGGGCTCGGTCTTTAAAAACACGGCAACAGCCAATGCCAGCACACAAAAGCTGACGGAGAACTTGGCGAAGCCGTTAATGGCCTGACTTCCTGTCATTAAAATATGCTTCCATTCAAAAGTAACTTGGTGATCGCCTGGTTGCGATTTTCGCTTTGCGTCTTTGCTAACACATTATTGAGGTGAAATGAAGCTGTCCTTTCTGCAATATTCAAAATCTTGGCCACTTCCCAGGTGGTTTTACCCTCAGACACCCACTTAAGGCATTCCTTTTCCCTTGGGCTAAGTTTCGGATTTTGCGCTTCCTCCATTAAAATGCGGTTAGCCTGCTGATGAAGCACTTGGAATATGGCAGCCAGCAAATCCACGTTGGCACTGAAGAATCGTACACTATCCGGGTCGCGGAAAAAGAAGGTCAGGCTACCAAAAGACAGTCCCATACCATGAACCGGCGTTACCAAACCAATCAGCCGTTGGCTTTTTAGTGCCTGTTGATAGTTCTTTTTTAAAAGAGGGGACAGAGCGGTAACCTCGGTGTGCTCCGAGGCGTATTGCGCGACAGGGCAGTCCACTGTCTTGCTTTGGGTCAGGCCAGCGCCCCACTCGAAAGGAATGTTGTGCAGGCTCAGTACATCATGGCGAGTCAGGGTGAGGGGTTTGTGCATGGCAAACCAGTAGTGGGTGGCGCCAAGCTGACGGGTCAGGTTGCCCAGGCTCTGGCCCAGGCTGGCCCTGCTGTCAATGGCCCTGGCATCAGCCAGAACGCTACAGATATCAATGTGCCCTTCCATGTTCTTATCCTTAACGACCGTGGTGTGGTTCCACAGTAGGAACATGGCTTTGGTATGACTATAAGGAGCAGCTGATATTGGGGTGACTTTTGCCAAGTCACACGAAAGTCACACAGCACTGGCAGGCAAGAGGGCTTTACATCACGGGTTAGCAATCAATGACCTATATGCCGTCACTAGGCATTTACCGCCATTGATACATCTGATAATAATAGTCCTATCAGGGAAATAGGTTGGCACGTAACGTGTTAAAAGTAGGACGTTTTTATATCAATCCCCAGCAGCAGCTCTTGCTGGACGAAAATAAAAATGAGATCGCCCTCGAAGCGAAAGTTCAGGAGATCCTCTTTTATCTTTTCGATAATCGTGACCGTTACGTCTCCTTAGAAGAACTACACGAAAACGTTTGGTCTGGTCGCATTGTCAGCGACTCCGCCGTCAGACGCACCATCAGCAAACTACGTAAACTCTTTGATGATAACGGTGAAGAAGCCGAGTATATCAAGTCGGTAGTCAAAAAGGGTTATAAATTTGTTTGTGACGTAGAGGAAGAAGAGAAGGAAGAGGAAAGTCAACGTCCTAAAAATAAATTTCGGATAAAATGGAAGAAGGTCTTTTATTCATTTCTCTACATCGCCTTTATAACTTTATTCATCTTTATTGCTAACACCACATTTTTCAAGATTGATACCCTTGTACAAGAGCATGTTCTAGCGGTGACAAGAAACCCGCAAAATGGTGACTATGCCTATATCGGTTATTCTCCTGGCGATACCCGATACCAGCTATTTTATCGCCCGGATGAAACCAGGAATGACGAAATACTGGCTTTTTCACATGACCCTTTGCTAAGTCCAATTTTTATAAAAAATACGATATGGGTAGGCTGGCAGAGTATTGATAGCTGCGGTTTACTCAAGGTCGATATCAAAACAAAAAAATCGTCAAAAATATCGCTAAACTGTTCTACCCTAGTGCATATGTCGATTGTTAACAACGGCGAATTTCTTATTACAATGAGGCCAAAACAAGATGATACTTATCAATCCTACTTGTTTAAAATAAAAAATGAGAAAACGTTTCCAATAAGCGACGCAAAAATGGAAACTCCATTTATTGCCAGCTTATCATCCGATGAAAATATACTGGCCATGTCATATCCGAGTTTACGGGGCAGCACATTAAGGCTTTTGGATCTAAAGAACAACTTACAAATTAAAAATAATGACATCCCTGAAAAGATCATACAGTTACGCTGGCAAGATTCAGTATTAAAACTCGCCACTGAAAGTTCACTATATAAGTTAGACAACAAAACAGGTGCTTTAGAGAAATTCGATGTACGAACAAATCTATCCAAAAAAACCAAAATAATTGACTTTTCTATTTACGCTGGAAAGGTGCAAGTTCTTCATGAAGAAGATAAGGATACAACTCAGCACCTAAATACCTACATCGAACGTTCAGGGCATCTTGAACTTTTTAATACGACATTCCTCGATCCTCACATGTTACCCGTACTTAATGACAGTTCAGTCTTCATTGATCACCAACCATCAGGCTACATCCTAAAAAACATAAGCGATCAGAAAATTTTAGCCACCAGCAATAATTTGATTCAAGTTTTGACATCGATTGAAAAAAATAAAAGCATTGTTATATTTAAAAACAATAAATTGGAAATAATAAATAAAGAAAAGGGAACTCTACAATACCGATTAGATGCTCAAGGAGATGTTAAACAAGCTATACCAGTTCCAAACATGGATGCATTATGGCTTATCACATTATCTCCCGCTGGTTGGCAGACATTGTTATGGAATTATAAAAATAACAGCTTATCCGCATTGGCACTACACGAGAGGATAAGGTTTTTTATTAATGGAAAACTATTTTGGGTAGATAGTAGAGATGGAATAATCAAGTCAAAAAGCAAAAGTGGAGATATTATCTACTTTAGTAAACCATTGCACCTGTCCCCAGAAAGTACTTGGATAGTAAGTGATGATAGCTACTTATGGTTCACAGAGCCAAGACCTTATGTCACTGATATTTATAAAATTAAAGTAGGGAGTGAGCAGCCCCCCTCAATTGAACTGAGAATTCGAGGTTTATTAGATATCAATCTAAATGAAAAAAATCAACTTACCCTCTTACTAAATCAGCAACCACAAAGTCTGCTATCTAGTTCATTTCGATTATTTTCATTATAAGGGCTTACCGAAAACATAATCTTAAAAGACAAAGAATCAGCACTTAATATTTATTTAAATTCTTTATTTAACTGAATGGTGGACTTTACCCACTTTAACGGACACGCATCGCTAACTCACTGAGAGGACGTCGATGCCTGCTTACAAGACCGGAAAACGCACTCAGCAGTACAGCCTGGAGTTCTAAATAACTGATCCTAATTGTGCTCCACCTTGCGGATACCATGACCACTGCCAGGGAAGGGTGAAACGGTCTCGGGAATTCAGATAATAAGTGCAACACTCATGGATGAACGGCGGGAGTTGGCCAACTGCTGACAGTGGTACGCTTCTTCTCGCCAAAGACAAAGCAGTATCACCATGAGTTATCAGCAGTTGACCGAGGGCAAACGATACCAGATCGCCGCCCTTATCGCCCAGGGGTGTTCCCGGGCCGACGTCGCCAAAGCCATCGGCGTCCACCGCACCACCCTGTACCGGGAGCTCAAGCGCAATAGTCTGGACGGGGTTTATCAGCCACAACAGGCGCATGCTGCCACCTCGACACGCAGGGCCCAGGCCCGCAAGTACCGGGTGCCTACGCAGACCCTTGAGTATGTCGAGTTGACCCTTTCCTGGCAGTGGAGTCCGGAACAGATCAGTCAGCTCAGCCATCGCATCAGCCGGCCGGTGAGCCATGAATGGATCTATCGTCATGTCGCCGCCGATAAGGCCCGAGGTGGCAAGCTTTATAAGGCCTTGCGCCAGGGCCATAAGCGCTACCGCAAGGGCCGCCACCCTAAGCGTGCGGTGATAGCCGAGCGCCGCTCAATAGAGGAATGTCCCGCCATCGTCGACAGTAGGGAACGCTTTGGCGACTGGGAAGTGGACACGGTGCTGGGTAAGCAAGGCAGTGGTGCCTTGGTGACCCTGGCCGAACGCAAGAGCCGCTTCTACCTGGTGCGCAAGGTCAAAACCAAAGAGGCCAGTGAGGTAAGCGAGGCGATCATCGATATGCTCAAGCCCTACCAGGCCCATGTGCATACCATAACGGCGGACAATGGCAGCGAGTTCGTGGAGCATAAGGCCATCGCCAAGGCATTGGCGGCAGACTTCTACTTCGCCCACCCCTACAGTCCTTGGGAGCGCGGCCTGAACGAGAACTTCAACGGCCTGCTGCGCCAGTACATCCCGAAGGGCACGGATCTGTGCACGGTCAGCACCGAGGATGTCAGGATGGCACAGCAGCGATTAAACCTGCAGCCGCGCAAATGCTTGGGGTTCAGGCAGCCAGCGCTGGTATTCCAAGAATACCTACAAGCAGCATAGGCGGGTGTTGCACTTCAGAGTTGAATTCGCGCTCCATGAAGTGACGAACCCTGCCCAGTAATTGCCACATCGTTTTGCATCGGTGATTGCGGGTAATGGTTTCGTGCAGCGCCTGCCAGAGCCGTTCTATACGGTTGACCCAGGGCGAGTAAACCGGCTGGAACACCAGCTTGAACTTGGGATTGTCGGCCAGCCAGCGCTGCGTCTTCCGGCTTTTGTGGATGATGTAGTTGTCCACCACCAGGGTGATGCTTTTCGCTTGCCGATAGGTGCTGCGCAGCTTGCTCAACATGGCAATGAACAACCCCGAGTCCTTACTTTGCCCCGAGACATACAGCACTCGCCCGGTTTTGGCATGGAGCGCGCCCGCCAGATAGTGCTTGGCGTTCTGGCCCGGCGTGGCCACCCGTCGTTGCTGGCCTCGCGGCATCCAGTCCGCTCCCATTTTCGGGTTGAGGTGGATATCCACTTCATCTTCAAAGAACACCGGATGCTTGTGGCTGCACTGGCTAAGGGCCTGTTCGATAGCCTGCATCTTCTCGGCCTTATAGGGATCTTTGATATGCAACGTTGGCGCGGCCCGGCGCCAGACAATGCCGATACGAGGCAGCCAGCGGCGGACGGTGGATGCGCACAGAGTGCTATTGAGCATCCTATTGATTTCCATAGCCAAGATTTCGGTGCTCCAACGCGACCGTTGGTAGCCGAAGTCCGTTGGCGTGAGCGCGGTCAAGGCCTTGAGCAAGGCGGTGATATGCGCGTAGGGCAAACGCCGACGGCGCCCCGCCTGCAAGCTTTCCAACCCATCCAGACCTGCTTCTTGATACCAATCCAACCAGCGACGCACCGATGAACGTCCAGCGGCCAAGAGCGCGGCGGTGGAGGACACGGAATGCCCCTTATCCAACAAGAGAATGGCGTTGAGCCTGCGGCAGAGGGCCTTGTCTAAGGTGCGATGGAGACGCGAGGTCAGTTCACGTCGTTCGGTGGCGTTGAGTCGTGGTAGCATGGCGAGAACCCGGTGTCCGGCGGTAGGTTTTTGTTTGGCGACAGATCTGATCGCACAAACGGACCCGGGTTCCCTTCTTTGAGTGATCTACTATTCGGAACAGTTATTTAGCTGTTCTGACTCTTTCTCTTTTTTCTCTTGGTGACGCACATACCGTCTGATTATCGCTTCATTCACACCGACTGAGTCCACAAAGTACCCTCTCGACCAAAAGTGGTTTCACCAAAGTTTTTGCTTGCGCAGGTATGGAAACTTATTGAACAACCGTATTGCGCTACGCCCCTTCAAGAAACCCATCAACTCCGATATCGACAATTTTGGCGGAACACTTACCACCAAATGGACATGGTCCACTTGGACATTCAACTCCAATACCTCGCACTGTTTCATGCTGCAGTACACGTAGATACTTCGGTAGACCTCTTTTCCTACATTGTTCTTCAAAATCCGGTGCCGGTATTTCGGTGTCCAGACGATGTGATATTGCAGGCGCCAGTAGACGTACGATGATGATTTGTAACGGCTCACGCTAGTTACTCTCCTTCGACTGTTGGTAGCAATCGTTAGCTAGTGTCTAGCGTGGGCTCTCTACGGGCATAGCCCCGACTTGACGATCACCACCTCCATAGGAGGTGGTTTAACGCTGAAAGTAAAAAACCACCTTCTTAGAAGGTGGCTTTGAGAGAAGGCCCCCTAGAAGGGGGCTTTCGTCTTTATGAGCCCACTGACAGTAGTTCTAGCTGTTCTGACTCTTTCTCTTTTTTCTCTTGGTGACGCACATAACGTCTGATTATCGCTTCATTCACACCGACTGAGTCCACAAAGTACCCTCTAGACCAAAAGTGGTTTCCCCAAAGTTTTTGCTTGCGCAGGTATGGAAACTTATTGAACAACCGTATTGCGCTACGTCCCTTCAAGAAACCCATCAACTCCGATATCGACAATTTTGGCGGAACACTTACCACCAAATGGACATGGTCCACTTGGACATTCAACTCCAATACCTCGCACTGTTTCATGCTGCAGTACACGTAGATACTTCGGTAAACCTCTTTTCCTACATTGTTCTTCAAAATCCGGTGCCGGTATTTCGGGGTCCAGACGATGTGATATTGCAGGCGCCAGTAGACGTGCGATGATGATTTGTAACGGCTCACGCTAGTTACTCTCCTTCGACTGTTGGTAGCAATCGTTGGCTAGTGTCTAGCGTGGGCTCTCTACGGGCATAGCCCCGACTTGACGATCACCACCTCCATAGGAGGTGGTTTAACGCTGAAAACAAAAAAGGAGGCCTGAGCCTCCTTCTTTTTTAGAACCGGTAACTGGCCGAGGCGTATACCCGGCGCCGCTCGCCAGGGAACTGGCCGGTGCGCCCTAAAAGGCCGCTTACCGCATAGGCCTTGTCAAAGAGGTTTTTGACATTGAGCTGGAACTGCCAGGCCTGCCACTGGGTTTGCCAGGACGCATCAAACACGGTGTAGGGCTTGATGCGGTTGCCGTCCTGGTCGAACTGCTCGGACACATAATCGGCGCCAAAGGCGATGGCCGAATCCAAGGCGGTGATGTCATAGCGGGTCCAGAGCCCGAACTGATGGCGCGGGGCATTGGCAAAACGCTTGCCAACCGAGCGGCTGATACCGCTGGTAGCGTCTTTTACCACCGCGTCGTTGTAGGCGTAGTTGGCGTTAATCACCCAGTTCTCACTGAGATCCCCCAATAAATCCACTTCCACACCCTGGCTGCGCACCTTGCCCAGGGCAATTTGCCGGTCGGTATCATCTGGGTCGGTCTGCAGGATGTTTTTGCGCTCGATATGGTAGGCCGCCAGGTTGAGGTTGATGGCGCTATCAAACCAATAGCTGCGCAGCCCAAGCTCGGCCTGCTTGCTCTCTTCCGGGTCGAAAGGCCCGCCATTGCTGGCCAGCTGGCTCGACACATCCTGGGGGGTAAAGCCGGTAGACCAGCTTACATAGGGATGTAAGTGCTCGTTGATCTTATAGGTGCTGCCCAAACGGTAGGAAAAACCGGTGTCGTTATAGTGCTCTTCGCCGCCGGCGATGTTGTCCAGCACCTTGTCGTCAAAACCGTCCAGGCGGGCGCTGCCGGTAATATCCCAAGCCTGGGTGATACGCCACTGGTCCTGCAGGTAAAAGCCGTAACGCTCGGCGGTGGTGTCAGAATCGGTTATTAGCCGCATCCGGTAACTGGCCGGGTCGGTCACCCCGTATTGGGGGTTGCTGTAACTGAGCCCCACTACGCCATCGGCAGTGCGGGCTCGCTGGTAGTAGAAATCTTCTTTTTGATGGGAAAAATCGCCCCCCAAAAGCAGGGTATGGGCGCCCAGTTCGGCCACCAGGTTGGCGGTAACCGAGCCAGCCTTGGTGTCGCGGGTTTGGTCGCGGTACTGGCGCTCGGTGTAGTCGGCCAGGCCATCGCCGTTGGTGTCGTCGGCGCTGGCTGGCTCATGGTACTTCTGGCGCTCGGTGTTATCGAAATAGCGCACCGTTACGTCGGCCGACAGCCAGTCGTTAAAATCGTGGTCGAGCCTTGCCTGGAAAACGGTGGCGGTAAGGCGCAGAAAATCGGACTTCTCGTTGGCATTCCAGCGCATGCTGGCCAGGAAGTTACCTTGGCTGTCGGCCGGTATACCCCGGAGCCGGGCGCCTGCTTCGTTTTGGCGCACGTCGGTCAGTTGCAGGGTTAGGGTGCTGGCATCGCTTAAATCGATGGCATAGCCGGTGTCGATGATGCGGCGGCGGTTGTCGGTATTCCAGCGGTAGGGGTTTTCGTGGTCCTGATAGAGCCCGAGGCGATAGCGCTGGTCGGCGGCTTGGGTCAAAGGGCCGGAGAGCTCCAGGCTGCCACTGACAAAATCGTCGTTACCGGTGGTGAGCTTGATGCGTTTATCCGCCTGGTAGCCGGGCTTTTTGGTGACGTAGTTAATCAGGCCGCCCGGGTCGCCAGCGCCATAAAGGGCGCCGCTAGGGCCTTTTAGCACCTGCACCTGCTGAATATTAAAAAGCTGCGGCGTGGAAACATCGCCATAAGGGTCGCCCCGCACGCCGTCGTAGCGCACGTCATTTTGGCGAAAGCCCCGGAAGGTCACCGAAGCGTAGTTGTATTGGCTCACCCCGCTGATGGAGCGGTAGAGGTCGGTCACCTCGGTGGCGGCCTGATCTTCAATCAAGGAGAGCGGCAGAATTTGCACCGACTGTGGGGTGCGCTCCAAAGGGGTGGCGGTTTTCATGGCCACCGAGCCGTCATCAATACGGTACATGGACTGGGCCCGCCCCTTGACGGTGATGCGCTCTATGTCGCTGTTGTTGGCGTCATCGGTCGCTGCCAGTATCGGCAGGCTGTAGGCCGCCGCAAAGGCCGCCAGGGGGAGCAAGGCAAAAGACTTCATTTCCAGCCCGGGTTGAAACCACAATGGCGGAAGAATTTAAATGAAAAACATTCTCATTTCAATGCAAATCCACCGGCGCGGGTGTTAGCGGGGTGTAGATAAAAGAAAGGCCAGACATCACATCTGGCCATAGTCCTTGCAGACAATTGAAAAGGCGTAACGCCTAAACATCCGTGTTTACTTGCAACGCCGGGTTAGACGCCGTACTGCTGGCGATAGTTCCGTACCGCTTGTAAAGATTCTGCCAGCTCCGGTTTTTGCTCCAGGTAGCTGATGAGGTCGGCCAGGGTGATAATGCTCACCACGGCGCAGCCGAAATCGCGCTCCACTTCCTGAATAGCCGACAGCTCGCCCTTGCCCTTCTCTTGGCGATCCAGAGCAATCAGCACCCCGGCAAGCTCGGCGCCTTCGGCTTGGATGATGTCCATGGACTCGCGAATGGCGGTACCGGCGGTGATCACATCGTCCACCAGCATTACCCGGCCTTTAAGTGGGCTACCTACCAGGCTGCCGCCTTCGCCGTGATCTTTTTTCTCTTTGCGGTTAAAGCAGTAGGGGTAGTCGCGGTCGTGGTGGTCATTGAGCGCCACAGCGGTGGTGGTGGCGATGGGAATACCCTTGTAAGCCGGGCCGAACAGCAGGTCGAATTCGATGCCGGAATCCACCAGGGCATCGGCATAAAAACGGCCCAGTTTGGCCAGATCGCGGCCGGTGTTAAAGAGGCCGGCGTTGAAGAAATAGGGGCTCTGGCGGCCGGATTTGAGGGTAAAGCTGCCAAAGCGCAGTACTTGGCGTTCGATAGCAAATTCAATAAAGGCTTTTTGATAGGCTTTCATGAGTTGGTCCTATAAAAAACGGGGCCAATGCCCCGTCAATACAATCAGGCCAGCGCAGCGCGCTGGGCAGCAAAGAGGTCACGGATGCCGCTGTCGGCCAGATCCAGCATGGCGTTCAGTTCCTGGCGGCTAAAGGGCTCGGCCTCGGCGGTGCCCTGCACTTCAATCATGCGGCCATCTTCGGTCATCACCACGTTCATGTCGGTTTGTGCGCTGGAGTCTTCGATGTAGTCGAGGTCACACACCGCCTCACCTGCGACGATACCCACCGACAACGCCGCCACCATCTGCTTGAAGGGATTCTCCTTGACCTTCTTCTGCTCAACCATCCAGTTAAGGGCGTCAAACAGCGCCACACAGCCGCCGGTAATGGCCGCGGTGCGGGTGCCGCCGTCGGCTTGGATCACGTCGCAGTCCACGGTGATGGTGACATCGCCCAGTTTGGTCAGATCCACCGCGGCGCGCAGGCTGCGGGCAATAAGGCGCTGAATTTCCATGGTGCGGCCAGACTGCTTGCCACGGGCCGCCTCCCGGTCGTTCCGGGTGTGGGTGGAGCGAGGCAGCATGCCGTATTCGGCGGTCACCCAGCCTTGGCCCTTGCCTTTGAGCCAACGGGGCGCGCCATCCACCACAGAGGCGGTGCACAGCACCTTGGTGTTACCAAAAGCCACCAGCACCGAGCCTTCGGCATGGCCGGTGAAGTTGCGGGTAAGGGTGACCTGACGGGTCTGGCTGGGGGTTCTGCCGCTGTGTCGCATGGATAATCCTGTGGGTCCGAGGTGGCGCCATTATAGGGGAAGCGGCCATCTGCGGCCACGGCCAGGGGCCACAAGGTGAGCGGTGCCGCAGAAGCGATTTTCACGCCAGGCCCCTTCTGTGGGTATACTGGGCCCAAACCAATAAGGACAACCCTTATGACTTACAGCATGACCGCCTTTGCCCGTAAAGATGTACGGGCTGATTGGGGCACCGCCTCTTGGGAAATTCGCTCGGTAAACCAGCGTTACCTCGAAGCCTACCTGCGCCTGCCCGAATCCTTCCGAAGCTTTGACCCCGTCATCCGTGAAAAACTGCGCGCCAAACTGAACCGCGGCAAAGTGGAAATCCAGCTGCGCTTTGACGCCGCCACCGCCGACGCCAATGCCCTGGCCTTTAACAGTGCCCTGGCCGAGATGCTGATGGCCCGCGCCAGCGAGCTGGCCGCCAAGGCGCCCCAGGCGCAAATCAACGTGCTGGACGTGCTGCGCTGGCCCGGCGTGATGAACGCCCCGGAAGCCGACCTTGACGCCATCAGCGAAGCGCTACTGGCCGCCTTTGACGAAGGCCTGGAAGACTTTATCGCCGCCCGTGGCCGCGAAGGGGAAAACCTCAAAGCCCTTATCGAAGCCCGCCTCGACGGCGTGCTGGCGGAAGTGGCCAAGGTGCGGGAGAAAATGCCGGAGGTGCTGGCCTGGCAGCGCGAGCGCATGCAAAGCCGCTTTGAAGAAGCCAAAGTAGAGCTAGACCCTGCCCGCCTCGAGCAGGAAATGGTGATGCTGGCCAGCCGCGTTGACGTAGCCGAAGAGCTTGACCGCCTCGAGTCTCACGTCAAAGAAACCCGCAAAATCCTCAAGACCAAAGGCGCCATCGGCCGCCGCCTGGACTTTATGATGCAGGAGTTCAACCGCGAGGCGAACACCCTGGGCTCCAAGTCTATCAACAGTGAGATCACCGCCAGCTCGGTCGAACTCAAGGTACTGATTGAGCAGATGCGCGAGCAGATCCAGAATATCGAATAAGCGACAGCAAGCGATGCAGAAATACACAAGGTCCTGATAATAGGGCCTTTTTTTATGCCCGTTGTCTATGACGATCTTTATCCATCTCACCCAAGCCACCCACTTTTGGGGAGTACTTTGGGTAGTACAATCCGGCACAACTCTCCTTTAATACCAAGCCTTCTTCAGTACCACCCATCTCGCCACACGCACCAAACCGTCGAAGAATAGGTCCGCCATATAGCGCATCGTAAATCCGATAAATTGTGCACTAAAACCAAATAACTAGAGTTAATTCACACAATATAAGAGTTAATCGTGACTGCGAGAGAAGGCCAAGGTCTTTGAGCGGGTCGTCTTCAACCTTGTGTTCGACAACAGAGATGATCACCCCAAGAATTTCGCCTACCTCATGTCGCCCACCGGCACCTGGACACTGGCTCCCGCTTATGATGTGACCTCCTGCGAGGGACCGGGTGGTTATCATCAGATGGACGTGATGGGCGAGGCGATGGCGATTGGTCGAAAGCAGCTGCTTCAGCTTGGCGTGCAAGAGGCTGAACTGTCAGAGGCTCAAGTCAGTGACATCATCGGCAAGATCTGCGATGGGGCCAGTCACTTTACAAGCCTGACCAAGCACCTCTTACCGCGTCAGGTCACCGCAGACCCCCTGCACGCCAGCCAACGCCAAATTGATGACAACATCCGCCAACTCACCTCGATCCCACGGATTGGTGTGGGGCTTTATTTGGGAGCAAGGCCACCAGCAATAGCAGGTAGACACAAAGCACACGGATAAATGGTCTTTGTGTCCACTGCAGGCCGACGAGTCTGGCGACAAGCATGCGTTTGTGATGTGAGGTCGTACCGGCTCTTGGTTTGCTGTTTTGACTCGCAGCCCATCACCCTTCGCTTCCTGTAAAATAGGCCTCACCAACGGCGACCAGCCGACGCCACCGCAACAAAGAACAGATAAGGTAACGATAATGCTGAACGAACAGCAGATCTTGGCCGAAGCAGGCAGCGCCACTTTCGCCAAGGGAATGCAACTGTTGGCTCAGAACAAGGTCTTGCAGTTCAA
This sequence comes from Gallaecimonas pentaromativorans, assembly GCF_003751625.1. Taxonomy (NCBI): domain Bacteria; kingdom Pseudomonadati; phylum Pseudomonadota; class Gammaproteobacteria; order Enterobacterales; family Gallaecimonadaceae; genus Gallaecimonas; species Gallaecimonas pentaromativorans. The sequence goes on along the minus strand of NZ_RJUL01000011.1, from coordinate 71,144 downwards.
GTTGGGGGCCGAACGTTGCACGGCAATGGTGCAGGGATCCCGGCCTTATCAGGTCCAAATCGATCTCCATTCAGGTCGGGCCTTTTGCAGCTGCCCCGCCGCCGAGTACCAAAGCCTCTGCAAACATGGGGTGGCGGTAGCTTTGCGCCTCAGCCTCGCCAACCAGGGTGTAGAACCGGCAAACGATGAAAGGGCCCAGCTCAGGGCACACTTCGCCGACAAGGCCGCCGATGAATTGGTGGAGATAGTGCTGGGCTGCCTGGAGCAGAGCCCTCACCTGTGGCAGAAGTGGCTGCTACAGGTACGTTCAGCCAAGCAGCCACTCAGTGTCACCGAGTTGAAAAAGCGCCTTACCCAGGCCCTGCCACTGCGCAGCCTCTGGGATTGGGACGAAGTCCGAGACTACTTCCTTGATGCGGAGCAGCAATTGGACATCCTCTGGCCCGTCCTGGCCAGGTTGGCTACCGAAGACCAGTGGAGCTTGGTCAACCATGCCCTGAAACGTTTCAACCTGGTGCTGGAACGGCTGGACGACTCGGGCGGCAACCGCTTCGCCGTCGAAGAGCAACTGTGCCGACAACTGGCGACCGTCTTCGACCGCCTCGACTGGAGCGACCAGAAAAAAGCCCAATGGTTGTTCGACAACCTGGATAACGACCAGGACATCTTCCCCAGGGTTCCTGAGGATTTCAGCTTGAGTGCCGAAACGCGGCATGCCTTGGGCGCACTCTGTGAGCAGGCATTACAAAAAGAGACCAAGGTGCTCAAGGGAAAAACCCCAGACTTTGAGTACACCTGGCGCATGAGTCGTTATGCCGCGCCCTTGCTGGCCTTGGCCATACAGAACGACGACTGGCGCGAACAGTTGCGCATCCGGGCCATGCTGGCCAGTCAAAGCGACGATTTCCTGGCCCTCTGCCAGCTCTGCCTGGCGCACCAGGCCCAAGACGAGGCCCAGGCCTGGCTGGACAGGGCCTATGCCTCAGCCAAAAGCCGCCACGAAAAGAATGCCTGCCGCCATCACGAGGTCGAAGTGAAGCTGGCCTTTGGTGACAGTCAGGGAGCTTGGTCACTGGCCTGGCAACTGTTCACCGAAGCGCCAAATTATGAAGCCTACCAGGAGCTTGCCAAGTTATATGGCCAGCTGGGCCAGCCCAGCCCTGACTTCCTGGCGCAGGTGGAATCGTGCTTCGAGCAAAAAGGTGGCGAGGCATTGCTGGCCTTTTACCTCGAACAGCGGCAATTGGATAAGGCAAGGGAGTGGACCAAAAACCACAGCGCCAATTCAGGGCTATTGCTGGCCTTGTCAGAAGAGCTGCTGGAGTGGCATCCCGACGAGGCCATCGCCCTCGTGCTGAAGGTGGTCAAGCCCCTGATTGAGCAGACCCATAACGATGCCTACCAGCAAGCCATCCTTCACCTGTCGCAGTTGCAAAAGCAGTTACGCGACCAAGGTCACTCACTGAAGCCCTTCCAGGACACCATCGAACAGTTGGCTGATCAATACCGGCGCAAGCGCAATATGCTGGCGCTGTTGAAGGAGCACTTTTAGCCCTGTCGTTGTTCAGCATGATGGCCGGGTAAAACTGGCCATCAGCCCCTGGCAACAGCAGAGCGGTGATAACTGGCCGTGACAAGATCCGAGTTGTTCACATCAGCGCTGAAGGGAAATAGTGTATGGGACTCCATTCCAGTTGTGGTGATAGCTAAGCGTTTGGCCACATCGGCAGGATATGGCCAAAGGCAGTGATTTACTTGACCGCTTCGATGTTGAACTGCTCAGGGTGGCATTTACTGCTCACAAGCACCGCTTAGGACGCAGTCGGCTTATCTAACTGGGTGGTGTCTGGGAAACGAAGGGCAATTGCGCACTTGCGTCGAAAATGGCTTGGTATAAAGCCAGCGAGAGGCGAGATACTCGACCGGAAAAGCTGGCAATGATACTTCGGTATATTATTAATTTATCAATAAATCTGGTATTTAAAGCTAGCTATTTTACCGACTCCTCTTTACCTCATTGCGCCTTTGGCAAGTCAGTAGGTCCGGGAGGTTTCTTCAAACACCGGATATTTTGCCCTCCTTTATCGGGCAAAGGGTTAGCGCTATGGCAGTCAATCAGCTCCTTGGCAGGGATAGCGAGCTTGCACAAATAGAGCAAGCCTATAACCGCGTAGCCCGCACCAGCTACTGCGAGATAGTGCTTATTTCTGGCACCGCCGGAGTTGGCAAAACCGCCCTGGCCAAAGCGTTCCTGAACCGCCACCCAAGTTACTCGGCCGCCATCGCCAAGGCGGACCAAAGCCAGTTCAAAGTGCCCTACTCCAGCCTTGCCAAAGCGCTGCGCTCGGTCACCGGCCCTCAAGCCCATGCCACTCAGCAGGAGCTTTTTAACAAGGGCTTTAACGAATTCACGGTTTTACCCTACGACGAGCACTTTGGCCGCGAGCTGGTACCCACCGCCACGTTGTCTTCGGCCCAGGCTCAGAGCAACCTGCACCAGCGGTTTTTGGGTTGCTTTGAGCAACTCTCCTCTCCCGGGCACCCGCTGGTGGTGGTACTGGACGACTTGCAATGGCTCGACCAAGGTTCCCTGACCCTGCTGCCCGCTTTTGCCCTTGGCGCCCAGCAGGATATTTTGCTGATCGGTACCTACCGCACCGAGCTGGACGCCGGCGCCCTGAGCCAGGTGCTAAATAAGGTGCACCAGGGCGCCTTGAAGGTCACCCACCTACAATTGGCCGGCCTGACGCAAAGCGCGGTACAGACCTGGCTTGCCCATTCGCTCCCCGGCCACAACCAACCGCAGTTATCGGCGCGCATCTTTCAAGAAACCGGCGGCAATCCTTTTTATGTTGGCTTGCTGCTGGAACGGATGAAAAGCCTTGGCGAAGAGGGCCAGCACCCGCGGCCCAGCAGTGACGACTTAAAAAGGCTGCTTCGCGACAAGATTAATCAGCTGCCCCAGCAAACCCGTGAGCTGCTGAAACTGGCAGCCGGTATTGGCGCCACTATCGAGGGGCCTTTGCTCAGCAAGTGCGCCAACCTGACAGAGCAGCAGCTGGGTCCGGCCCTGAATGCGGCCCTGGCGCAGTCCCTTTTATACAGGGATGCCTGTAACTGGAATTTCTGCCACGACACCGTGCAAGACGCCGCCTACCGGCTGCTGTCGGCGACAGAACGCCAGGCCCTGCACCGGCGTATTGCCATCGCCATGCTGGATCTCAATTACAACAAATCGCGGGACAACCTGCTGCTGTTGGCCGGGCAGCTTGCCAAATCGGCGCAGCTACCGGTAAGCCCTATTGATGCCGGGCGTTTTATCCGAGTACTTAAAACCGCCGCTACCCTGGCCCGCAAAATCGGTGTGCTGGACAGCGCCCGGCTGTATCTGGACGCGGCCATGGCCTTTAGCAAAAGCGCCAGTTACAACCCGGCGCAGTTTTGGGAGATTGAAGCGCTGCGCTGCGAAGGCTTGCTGGAGGATGCAGGCACCGACAGCACCGCCTTGGCCATTGAGTCGCTCATCAACAACTCGGCCAGCCCCCAGCAGTTGGCCCAAGCCATCGCCTTCAAAGCCAGCATGATGACCCTGCGGGGCCGTTATGAGGAAGCCACCGAGATAACCCTGGACGGCCTCAAGCAGCTGCATATCGACCTGCCCCGCCAGCCCAGCCCGCAACTGCTAGACCAGACCTACCAATCGGTCATGGCCAAGATAAACGCCCTGGGGCCGGACGGCCTGCTGGCGCTACAACTACTGAAAGACCCAGCCACTGAAACCGCCATGGGGCTGCTGGCGACCTTGCAGTCGTCTTTCTTCGCCAATGACGGCCTGATGTTTTTGCACCTGGCCAAAATGGTGGAGCTGACCCTTAAGCATGGCCTGACCGACACCTCCTGCTACGCCCTGGCCTGGTTTGGAGTCTCCATTGCCAGCCGCCACGACGCGGTTCGCGACGGCTTGAGTCTGGCTCAGACAGCGAAGCAGTTAATCGACAAGCACCATTTCCACAGCTCAAAAACGGCGGTATTGATCGCACTTGACCAAGTCAGTGCCTGGACGCTGCCGCTCAGCTACGCCTTGGAGCAAGCCCGCGAGGCCTTTGCCTTTGGCAAAACCAGCGGCGACCTGCCCATGGCCTGCTACGCCTGTAACCATGTGGCCGGCAACATGATGGTGGCCGGCGAGCACCTGCAACTGGTGCAAGATGAAATTGGCCGGGGCCTGCTTATTGCCAGGCAAGTGGGTTTCCGGGATGTTGAAGATATCCTCAATACCCAGCGGGCCTATGCCTGTACCATGGCCCAGGACGGCTTTAAGCCCGGGCACATCATTAAAGCCGCCGGCCAAAGCACCCTTTCGCCGCTGCTTTTTTGGCGGCAACTCTTTGAAGGCATGGCAGCCTTTTTGTTTCGAGACCTGGGCGCCGCCATGGCGGCGCTGGCCGAAGCCAAAGAGTGGCGCTGGGCAACCCCGGCTCACATCCAACTGGCCGATTGGTACCTGTTCAATGCGCTTTGTCATATTCAAAGCCGCCACCCTCAAGCCGCGGGCCATGCACTGGAATGCCGCGCCGTGCTGGCCAGTTACGCACAGCGCAACCCCTTTACCTTTAACAACAAGGTGTTGCTGCTTGATGCCGAGCTGGCACTGATGTCTGGCGACAGCATTGCAGCCCTTGCCGCCTATGAAGGCTCAGCTCGCGCCGCCCAGGCAGCGAACCTCATCCATGAAAATGCCCTGGCCTACGAGCTGGCGGCCCGCTGCGCCAGTGCCTGCCACCTGCAGGAAGTGGCCGGCAATTATCTGCAAAAGGCCCTGACGGCGTACCGGGACTGGGGAGCCCATGCCAAGGTCAAGCAGCTCAGCGCCGAGTTTGGAGCCGAGTTGGCCCCCAAAACCGAGCTGGCGCTAAAACCCCTGCGCGACATCAGCCACAGTGCCGGTCGCCAGTTGCTGATTGAAAAGGTGCTCGAAGACGCTCTGGCACTCAGCTCGGCCCAAACAGCGCTCTTTATCTGCGTACAGCAACAGCAGTTGCAACTGACCGCCAGCGCCAGCTTGGCGGGCAATAAAGTGCAGCTTTATCAAAACGCAACACCCCTGACCAACCAGCATGCACCGCTCTCCATCGTAGCCCTGGCGGTGCAAACCGGTAAAACCTTGGTGTTCGACAACGCCATTGCCGAGGCCACCGAGCAGCACGCCAGCAGTTTGGAGCAACACCCGGTCCACTCCCTGCTCTGTTTGCCGTTAAAAGCGCAAGGCAGCACCGTGGCCGTGCTCTACCTCGAGAACAACTCCCGGACCCACGCCTTTGCCTTGTCGGAAGTGGAGGCCCTCAAGCAGTTTGCCGATTACGCAGCCATTGCCCTGCACCAAAGCCACCTCTATGCCGAGTTGCTGGGCCGAAGTACCCGGCAGCTGCAAACTGAGTCGGCTCTGGCCAGCGCCCGCCACGAGCTTATCCATACTTCTCACCTGCGGGTGCTGGGGGGCTTTGCCGCCTCTTTGGCTCACGAGATAAACCAACCGCTGCTGGCCATGGTGGCCAATGCTGCGGCAGCCAGCCGTTGGCTGAAACTCACGCCCCCCAATATGGAGGAGGTGGCCACTAACCTGCAGGCCATTGAGTCTGCGGGCCTGCGGGCCGGTGATATCGTCAGAGCCGTACGCACCCTCGCCCGCCAAGCGCCAGAGCAGCTCAGCCTGCTTGAATTCGACCAGGTGGTAGAAGCGGTACTGGGGGTGCTGAGCACCGAACTGACCGACTCGGCCGCCGATATAGAAACGCAGCTCAATGCCAATGAATGGGTGCTGGCTGACAGTACCCAGTTGCAACAAGTGGTCTTGAACCTAGTGACCAACGCCCTGGACGCCATGACCGAGACAGAGCCCGGCAACCGGCACCTGCGCATCACCTCCAGCCGCCGTGACAACTTCGTGGTGCTGACCATTGAAGATAACGGCAGCGGCATTACCGCCGCCGACCGCGACCAGATCTTCAATCCCTTTTTCACCACCAAAGACAGCGGCCTGGGAATGGGCCTGGCCATCTGCCGCTCCATTGCCCAAGTGCACGGCGGCACCCTCGATATCGCCAGCACCAGCCCCAACGGCACCGTGATGGTGCTCACCCTGCCGGTAGCCCAGCCCCAGGCCAGCACCGGCGGGTTATAAAAAAGCCCGGCGGTGCCGGGCTTTTTTGCGCGTTGATCTCAGCTCTTTTGCATGTAATCGAGGGTGAGGTTGGAGAGCAGCTTTACCCCCAATTCCATGCCCGCGTCGTCCACGTAAAAATCCGGGGTGTGGTGGGACGGGGCCTTGTCTTCGGGTACGTCCAGGGGTTTGCCGCCGACGAACAGGAACAAACCCGGTACTTTTTCCTGATAGAACGAAAAGTCCTCGGCGCCGGTGACGGCCTGGGCTTCTTTGACGTGGCCTTCCCCTGCGGTGCGGCTTAAGGTGGGCAGCATTTTGGCCATCAGCGCCGGGTCGTTGTAGGTGATGGGGTAGGAATCGCCATAGGGCATGGTTAGGGTAGCGGTGGCGCCCATGCTGTCGGCAATGCCTTTCACCTTACGGGCCATGGCTTCATACACCAGCTCACGCGCCTTGGGGTTGAGGGTGCGCACGGTGCCGGCAAGGTCTACCTCGGCGGGGATGATGTTGGTGCGGTTACCGCCTTTGATCATGCCCACGCTCACCACGGCGCCGTTGTCGATGACTTTCACTTCACGGCTGACGATGGTTTGCAGTGCCATCACCAGCTGCGCCGAGGTCACCACAGGGTCGACGCTCATCCAGGGGTAGGCGCCATGGGATTGCTTGCCGTGCACCTCAATCTTGAACGGGTCCACCGCCGCCATCACCCCGCCAGCGCGGTATTTGACGGTGCCGATGTCGGTCTGGGAATTGATGTGCAGGCCAAATACCACGTCCACGTCAGGGTTTTTCAGTACCCCTTCTTTGACCATCAGCTTGGCGCCGCCCTCTTCTCCCACCGGCGCGCCCTCTTCGGCGGGCTGGAAGATAAATTTCACTTTGCCCTTAAGCTCGCCCTTCATGGCCACCAGCACCTTGGCGGCGCCCATCAGCATGGCGATATGGGTGTCGTGGCCGCAGGCGTGCATCACCGGCACCGTTTCACCGTTGTATTCGCCGGTGACCTCGGAGCGGTACGGCAGGTTGTTCACTTCTTTAACCGGCAGGGCGTCCATGTCGGCGCGAAGGGCCACCACCGGGCCCGGCTTGCCGCTGTCCAGCACTGCCACCACCCCGGTTTTGGCAACGCCGGTCTGCACCTCAAGGCCCAGGCCTTTCAGGTACTTGGCCACATAAGCCGCGGTTTGAAACTCGCGGTTGGACAATTCCGGGTGCTGGTGGAAGTGGTGGCGCCACTCCACCACCTGGGGCTGAACCTTATCGGCCAGCTCTTCAACGGAGCCGGCCCAGGCCAGGTTGCTGGCCAGCAGGCTGAGGGCGAAAAGACCTTGGTATTGCATGGGCTGATACTCAAAAAGGAACCTGGGATCAGGCTACTACAGAAGGTTGCAATAATGTAAAGCCGCTGCGACAAGCTGCCGTCTTCAGGCGTTTGCCCCGCCCTTGCCAGCAAAAGCGATGGTCTTAAGCTATTTTACCAAGCATTTATTGATAACGATTCTCTTTTGATCTTTATGGGAAAGTGCTTTACTGAACTCCCCTCGCCAGGGCTTAAGGCCTGGCGACACCCACAGCCAAGGAGATCCGCTTATGGCACACCAACTCCCCACCCTGCCCTACGCCTATACCGCCCTCGAACCCCACATTGACGCACTGACCATGGAAATTCACCACAGCCGCCATCACCAGGCCTACGTGGACAAGCTCAACGACGCCCTGAGCGGCACCGGCTTTGCAGCCATGCCGGTCGAGCAGCTGCTGCGACATTTGAGTGACCTGCCTGACGCCAAACGCCAGGCGGTTATCAACAATGGCGGTGGCCACGCCAACCATTCGCTGTTCTGGCAGGTTATGTCGCCTGAAGGCGGCGGCGCCCCCAAAGGCCGGGTGGCCGATGCCATCGACAAAGAACTGGGCGGTTTTGACGCCTTCAAAGAGGCCTTTACCAATGCCGCCGTGGCCCGCTTTGGCTCGGGCTGGGCTTGGTTGTCGGTAACCGGCGACAACAAGCTGGTGGTGGAAAATACCCTCAACCAGGACAGCCCGCTGATGCACGGCCACACCCCCATTCTGGGGCTGGACGTGTGGGAGCACGCCTATTACCTCAAGTACCAAAACAAGCGCCCCGAGTACATTCAGGCCTTCTACCAGGTGGTTGACTGGGCCGAGGTAGAAACGCGCTATCAAGCCGCCCTCGCCTGAGGGTAAAAAAGGCGGCCTGAGCGCCGCTTTTTTACGCTATTCCCGCCTCCCGATAGGGAAAGGGCGTTTCCCTGATTGGGAAAGCCGCTTTCCCGTCCATTTGTGGTCGCAATTGCGTTAAATCTTCCAGCCAGGCCCGCAACAGGGCTGATGCAGCCAAAACCAAAAAACACAGCAGGAAGACAACGTGAATAACAAAATTGCATTTGCGCCACTGGCCGCCGCCGTGGTGATTGGGGGTCTGTCGTGCGCCGCCCATGGCCAAACCGTCTATAAAGATGCCGATAACACCCTGGATATCTATGGCCGTTTGCAGGCCCAAGTCGGCAACGACTGGGAACGCTCGGAAGATAGCGGCGCCGACACCCACATGGGTGGCCGCCTGGGCATCAGCATGTCCCGGGCTCTGTCTGCCTTTGACGACTCGCCCCTGGAAGGCACCCGGGTGGTGGGCAAATACGAGTGGCAAGTCAATACCGAGAAGTATGAGACCAACACCAATGCCGACGGCACCTGGAACGCCCGCTACGCCTACCTGGGGCTGAGCAACAAAAAATACGGCGACCTGCTGTTTGGCCGCACCCAGAACCCGCTCTGGCAGGCCATCAAGATCACCTACAAGTACATGAACTGGGTGCCCAACACCAACAGCTACCTGCTGACCCGCATCGACAACTCCTATCAGTTCAACCGCCAGGACGGCACCATCCAATGGAACTTCAGCCACGGTAACCACCTGTTCGAGGCCGCCTACGTGATGGGCAATGGTAATTCCAGCGACAAGGTGGACGACGGCACCATGGCCAGTTACCGCTACACCTACAAAAGCGGCGACATAACCCTGATCCCGGTGCTGGCCTACAGCGATTTCAACGCCTCCCAAGCCAGCATCGAAGACAAAAACGAAAAAGAGCACCAGCAGATCATCGGTGGCCTGGATTTCTACTACGGCGACCTCAACATCGGCTTCACCGCCAACCACCAAATCCTCACCGATTACGACAACTCCGAGCGTAAATTCAACGGCTTTGACGGCCTGGTGGCCTACGATATGGGCCGCACCCGCCTGACCCTGGGCTATTCCAGCATCCAGGAGGTGTCGGTTACCCGCAAAAAAGAAGACTGGCGGGCCGAACTGCGCTACCGCCTAGCCTCTCAAACCTATCTGTCGGCCACCTATCTGAGCGACAGGGTGAAAGACGAAAACAGCTATGTTTTCGGGCTGCGTTTCTACTTCTAAACCGAAGGGGTGACTCATGAGAATGCTATTTGCAATGCTGGTGTCGCTGCTGTCCTTTGCCGCCAGCGCCGCCCTGGAACAGGGCTATCACACCTACGACTACAGCCTGCCGGCCGCCACCGGCAAAAACGGCCAGGTGATGAAGGTGTGGTACTACAAGCCGTCCCACTACACCGCCGACACCCCGGTGCTGTTTGTCTTTCACGGCCGCAAGCGCGACGCCGACAACTACTCGGCCCAGTGGAAGGCGCTGGCCGAAAAATACAACCTGATGCTGCTGGTGCCCGAGTACTCCACCCAGCTCTACCCCGGCGCCAACGGCTATAACCTCGGCAATGTCTACCACGCCGTCAGCCGCGCCGAGGTCAAAGGCCTGGTGGTGCCCAAGGAGATCAACCCCAAAGACCAGTGGAGCTTTACCCTGGCCGACAAGATCTTCGCCGACTTCAAAACCCGTGAAGACTCCCACGCCACCCGCTACTACGCCTACGGCCACGGCGGCGGCAGCCAATACCTGCTGCGCATGCTGATGTTCTACCCCGAGGCCAAAATCAAGATGGCCATCGTCGCCAACCCCGGCTGGTACACCCTGCCCAGCCGCGACGAAAGGTGGCCCTACGGCCTGCGCGGTGTGGACGTGATTGACACCGCTACCCTGAAGCGGTTCTTCGCCCTACCCTTGACCCTGATGCTGGGCGACCACGACGACGACTTTAACCACTACCTGTTCCGTAACGCCCCCGAGGCCAACCGCACCGGCATCGATGGCCGTTTTGAACGAGGCCATTACTACTTCAACTACGCCCGCGACGTGACCAAAGCCCTTAATACCCCCCTGAACTGGCAGGAACACACCGTCAAAGGGGCCGAGCACGACAACTTCATCGTTCAGCTCGACGCTGTCCAAGCCATCATGGGAGACATCAATGAAAGCAAATAACCTGCTGGCCATTGCCGCCCTGCTGCTGGGTAGCGCACCGGTGCTCGCAAGCGACTACCAACTGGGCGCCCCCACCTACGCCAACGGCAAGGAAACCACCTACTACCCCGGCGGCCAAGTCAAAGCCGTGGTGGCGGTTAGCGGCAACAAACACCACCGCGACGGCGAGGCCCTGGCCTACTACCCAGACGGCAAACTGCTCTCCAAAGGGCAGTACCGCAAAAATAAGCCTTTTGGCCCCTACACCCAGTACTTCGAGAACGGCAAAGTTCGCCTCAGTGCGAGCTACGACAAAAAGGGCAAGATGGCCGGCCCGGTAGAGGAGTACTACGACAACGGCCAGCTGAAAATGGCCACCACCTACGACAACGGCCATGCCCGCAGCACCAAGGAAGTACACTACTACCCCAGCGGGGAAGTGCTAAGCCGCCTTGAGCGCAACAGCCATGGCCGTAAAACCGGTATGCGGGTCGATTATTTTAAAAACGGTAAAGTCTCCCAGGAAATTCCCTATAAGAGTTCCTCTCGGGAGGGCACCCGTAAAATTTATAATGACCAAGGTCAACTTATTACCAAAGTCGAATATAAAAAAGATAAACCACTTTATGCAGTTATTTATCAAGACGGTAAAGAAGTGAAAAAGATAACCGACGCCAAAGGCCTGCACCCTTATTTATTGAAAGACTAACCAACCGTTAACCTTCTGTAGTGGACTTGGCCCTGCTTTAACAAGCAGGGCCCTTTTTTATGGGAAGGTATTAAATTCACCAAAAAGGGATTCCAGGGCATCCATTCGCGACTTATCCATATGATCGAGCGCGATTTTTCGAAGCAGCGCTTCAATCAGTACCAGGCCACTGCTGCGGCTTTGAAAAATGCTGCCGGACGTGCTGGCCACAATCAGCTCGATGTCGCTATGGGGGCTGTAAGGGTTGGCCGAGGTGTTGCTGAGCACCACGATCTTGGCGCCCCTGGCCCGAAACCACTTGGTGACCTTGGCCGCATCGACATTGAACCGGTAGAAGGAAATCACGAACAGCACGCTGTGCTCGTCTACATCCAGCAGGCTGTGGGGCAGCAGCGAGGTATCCAGCGACAGCTGCTGCACGTCGCCCCGGATATAGCGAATGAAGGTGGTGAAGTACACCGCCAGCGAGCCGCTGGACGCCGGGCCAATCACATAGAGTTTTTTAGACAAATCAGCAAGATAACTAGCAGCTTGGTCAAAGTCGCTGGCGCTTATCTGGTCCAGGGAGTCATAAAGGTTAGCCACCACATCTTTGACGTGGCAGGCAAACACCGCCTGGTCGTCAGACATCAGCCCCCGGTTGGCGGCCTCCCACGGCGAAGGGGAACGGCCTTGCTCCAGGGAGCTGACCACCGCCGCCTTGAAGCGGGCATAGCCTAAAAAGCCGATTTTATTGAGAAAGCGCCCGATGGTGGCCTTGCTGACACCGCAGGTGTTGGCGATATCGGTAATGCCGTAAAACGGCAGTTCCTTGAAGATGCCTTCGATGTAATGGGCCACTTTCAGCTCGGCTTCCGGCAGGTGTTGCAGGCTGGCCAGCCGCTCCCGGTAATCGGCAAGGTGCAGGGTTTGCGGACCGGGCATAACGACCTCTTTTGATCCTGATAATGGTTACCCCGGGATGGGAATAGGGATTTCCCATTCTCCCAGGCAAAAACATGTGCACAATGGCAAAAGCAGAAAATAAAGCAGTACTGGCACTTATAACAAAACATCGCCATTTAAGGAACAAAGATGATTGCACTCCTCGCCATTCCTATCGTGATAGGCGCTGGTTATCTGGTAATAAAACGCTACCAAACCTCAGCCGTTTTATTTGCCGCCGGCTTATTAATGATGGCCATCGGTTGTTATTTTTATAATGCCTCCTTCTTGCCCGGAAAATTAACCACATCGGGCAGCCATTTCATCGACTTCTTTTTAATCATCAAATATTTCAGCGCCACCACCCTGGGTAACCTGGGGCTTATCATCATGGCGGTGGGGGGCTTTTCCAAATACATGAACCACATCGGCGCCGCCGATGCCATGGTCGAGGTGGCCACCAAGCCGCTGTCGTGGATCAAAAACCCTTACCTGATCCTCGCCTTTACCTACCTGCTGGGCCAAGTGCTGAACATCTTTATCCCCAGCGCCGTGGGCCTGGCCATGTTGTTGCTGGTGGCCCTGTACCCGGTGCTTATCAAGGTAGGCTGCTCGCCAGCGGCGTCGGCGGCGGTGATCGCCACCACCGCTTGCCTGGATTTGGGCCCGGCCTCCGGCGCCTCCAACAAGGCGGCAGACGTGATTGGCATCGACGCCGCCACCTATTTTGTGCAGCACCAGATGCTGTACGCGCCGGTGGTGATGCTGGTGATCGCAGTGCTGCATTACCTGTCCCAGTCCTATTTTGACCGGCGCGAGCAGCGCAAGGGCTCGCTCAAAGCCGTTGAAAAACCCAAAGACAGCGCCCAGGCCCCTCGCTGGTTTGCTTTCTTGCCGGTGATGCCCCTGGCGCTGCTACTGACCTTCAGCAAATACGGCATCGCCAGCATCCAGGTGGATGTGATCACCGCCATGTTCATCAGCCTGTTCGTGGCCATGGTCTGCCAGTACCTCTACTGCCGAGACGGCAAGACGGTGGCGGCGTCGCTGTCGGTATACCTGCAAGGCATGGGCGCTATTTTTGCCTCTGTGGTGTCGCTTATCATCGCCGCCCAAACCTTTGTCGCCGGCCTCAAGGCCATGGGTTTTATCGATTTGTTGCTGTCCACCTCCGAGCACCTGGGCTTTGGCTATGTGGCCATCACCATAGTGCTTATCGCCATTATCGGCCTGACCGCGATTTTGTCGGGCTCTGGCAACGCCGCCTTTTTTAGCTTCTCAAGCCTGGCGCCCGGCGTGGCGGCCCAAGCCGGGGTCAGCACCGCCGTTATCGCCATGCCCATGCAGTTGGCGGCGGGGCTGTTTCGGTCCTTCTCGCCGGTGTCGGGGGTGATCATCGCCTGCGCCGGGGTGGCCGAGGTGTCACCGATGGACTTGGTTAAACGCACGGCGCTACCGATGCTGGGCGGCATCGTCACCCTTATCATCCTAAGCAGTATGGGAGCCTGACATGGACCGCAGCGCACGCAGCACCTCCGTTTACGATTCAACACTTTATGGGCCGATCTTTAGCAACCCGGCCATGGCGGCGCTGTGGTCGGACGATGAAATGGTAAAGAGCTGGCTGAGCGTGGAAACCGCCCTGGCCCAGGTGCAGGCAGAGCTGGGGGTGATCCCCACCGAGGCAGCCCAGGCCATTGCCAAAGCGGCCCTGGTGGACAACCTGGATTGGTCACGCCTGGCGCTAGACACCGCCGAAGTGGGCATGGCCATCAAGCCGGTGATAGACCAGATAGCGGCGGCCGGTGGCCCGCTGGTGCAACAGTACCTGCATTGGGGCGCCACCACCCAGGACGTGCTGGACAGCGGCCAGGCGCTGCGCCTGCAACGGGCCCTGGCCCTTATCAAAACGCAGCTTTGCGAGCTGATCGCAGTGCTGTCGGCCATGGTCGAGGCCCATCGTCACACCCTGATGGTGGCCCGCACCAACGCCCAGGACGCCGCCCCCAGCACCTGGGGCTTTCATGCCAGCTCTTACCTCACCGAGCTTTGCCGGCACTGGCAGCGCCTTGGGGAACTGACCCCAAGAGCAACCATGGGCATGTATGGCGGCGCCATCGGCAACCTGGCGTCGGTAGGCAGCCAGGGCATAGCGATACGCAACCGGTTGCTGGCCAAGTTGGGGCTGCCTTGCCCCCAAGGCCAATGGAACGCCAGCCATGACGGCCTGGTGGAAGTGGTGCAGTTTTTCGCCCTGGTGCACGGCACCTTGCTGCGCATCGCCAACGACGTGGAGCTGATGAGCCGCGCCCCCATCGCCGAGGTGCAAGAAGGGGAAAGCGGCGGCGGCTCCAGCACCATGCCCCACAAGGCCAACCCCCGCGCCGCCAATATGATCCAGGCCCTGGCCCGGCTGGGCTGGATGTACGCCAGCAGTGCCCCAGCCATGCTCGACCAGCAGGATGTGCGCTCCTCCTCGGCCCGCATGTTGGACTGGTCGCTACTGCCCGAAGCTTGCCTGGCGGTGTCGGGAGGCTTGTTGCGGGCCAATAAGCTGCTGGCCAAGCTGCACATCAACAGCCAGCGGATGCGCGATAACTTCCAGGCCTCGCGCCACCTTATCCTCTCTGAGGCGGTGATGATGAAACTGGCCGAGAAGGTGGGCCGCGAACAGGCCTACGGCTTGGTAAAAGACGCCATAGCCCGCCATCCCGAGCCACACTGGCAGTTGCCAGCACTGCTGCGCGACACCCCGGCGGTGATGGCCCATTTCAGCGACGACGAACTGGCCAGAGCCTGCGACCCGGCCGGCCACCTGGGGGCCAGCAACGCCCTGATCGACGAAGCCCTGGCTCTGGCCGCTTCTATCAAGTGATGCACAAAAGCGGCCAGATGGCCGCTTTTCATTGGTGTTTTGGCTTTTTTAACAGCACGTTACATTGCATCAGTTTTTTCTTTAACAGCCGCTTTTTTCCGTGCGCCCGATCACTTTTTAGGCTTGATGACATTGTGCTCAGCCCCCGCCATGCCAAGTTGCCAAAGCTAAGCCCTGGGTTCTTATTTGCTTCGGTTAAGCCGAGGCATCACTTTTTGGCGGCCTTATGAACACCAAAACCAAGCAGCTTCTCAACATTGCCAGCATGACCTTCTGGAGCATGTTTGCCAGCTACACCTTTGTCGGCATTTTGATTGTGTTTTTCACCATGCCGGTGGCCCAGGACGGCCTGGGGATGGACGACCACGACGCCTACCTGATGTACGGCGTGGTGCAAGCCATGGGCTATATCCTGCCGGTGGTTGGTGGCTATCTAGCCGACAAGGTGCTGGGGGTCAGGCGGGCCATGAATATCGGCGCCTGCCTGCTGGCCTTTGGTTACCTTATTTTGGTGGTGGCCACCGATGCCTTTAAAAACAACATGCGCGAAGCCTTTTTGCTGGCCTATGCGCTGGTACCCATCGGCAGCTCCCTTTATACCGGCACCGCTTCGGCACTGATCGGCCGCATCTACGAGGGCGACGAGCACGGCGCCAAGCGCGGCATGACCGTCTACTACGTGATGATCAACATCGGCTCCATGCTCGGTATCGGCCTGGCCCCTTACCTGCTGCATTCGAGCATGGGGCCTATGTCTATCTTCCTGGTGGCCTTTGCCGGCAAGTTTATTGCCTGGCTCAACTTCGCCCTGCGCGGCAAACTCTACCGTGACGTGCTGTTTGGTAAGGACTCTCAAGCCATTGGCCGCCGCGATATCGGGCTGCTGGTCGGCTATTTTGCCGCCGCTTACGCCGTGACCTGCTTCTTGTTTTCCCAGCCCGGCCTGTCGTTCTACCTCATTGGCACCTGTATTGCCGTGACCCTGGTGTTCTACGTCCGTAAAACCCTCACCTTGCAAGGGGTTAGCCGTTCCAAGCAGCTGATGTCTATTTATCTGTTGCTGGCGGTATTCGTGTTCTTCGTGCTCTACACCCAGATGAACACCAGCCTCATCCTCTTTACCAAGAACAACTCCAACCACGAACTGCTGGGCTTTACCCTGTACCCGGCCTCGTTCCAGCTGATAAACCCCATTGCCATCATCTTGATTGGCTCCTTTATCTCCAAGGTTTATAAGCGCTTTCCGGGCTTTAACATTCCCTACCAGTTCTCGGCCGGGTTGCTGCTGGGGGCTTTTGGCATCTTCTTGCTCTACGCCTCCGGTTTTAGTGAGCACAACGGCCTGGTAAACGGCGATTACATCGGCCTTTCCTACCTGACCCTGACCATCTCTGAGCTGCTGATCAGCGCCATCGGCCTGTCGATGATCTCCCTTTACTGCGACATGGAGATGATGGCCTTTGCCATGGGGGTGTTCTATCTGGTGGTGTCGCTGTCCAACCTGGTGTCGGGCAAACTGAGCGGCCTGGTGGCTCTGCCCGAGAAAAAGCTGGCCCCCGAGCTCACCCTGCCCATTTACACCCATTACTACCTGGAGCTGGCTATTGCCACCCTGGTATGCGGCGCCCTTTTCATGGTGGTTTCCAAAACCCTGATGAAACGTTTCCACGCCCAGGGTATCGCTTTGCCATAAAGGGTTTTACCTTGGAAAACGCACTGTTCTATTGCATCTTTTGGGTACTTGGGTAGGCTCTACGAACAGCGTTTTTTTGCGTTAACATTTCTCAACCAGTCCCGGACAGCTGCCGGGACTGATTTTTGATGGTTATCCGGCCGGCAACCGGAGAGCCCAAAGCCACTCTCTCCCGACGCCAAGGGTGGATGCGAATGCACAAGGAACCAGGCAAAGGCCTCATCACCCCATTATGGTTGGGGCTTTGTTTACTGCTGGCGAGCTGCACGGCTCCCGAGCGCCCCAAACCCGAATTCTCCCTGCGCGACCAGGCGCCCCTGGCCGGGCTGCCAGACAGCGCGCCAGGCTGGCCCGCCGCCAATTGGTGGCAACATTTTCATGACCCGCAATTAGATAAGCTGATGGCGACCGCCATGGCTGGCGCTCCTACCCTGGATGTGGCCATGGCCCGCTACCGCCAGGCCAGCAGCGATATCGCCCGTAAAGAAGCCGACAAAAACATCGAAATCACAGGTTATGGCACGGCGGGCTACAGCCTGAGCGACATCGATGCCGACGCCGGCAATAGCCACATCAACAACACCACCCAAGGCGTGGCCGCCATTGTTGGCGCCAGGCTGAGCTGGGATCTGGACCTTTGGGGCAAAAAAGAAGCGGCCCTCAAGCAAGCCATTGACACCGCCCATGCCCAAAAGGCCAGCCAGGCCGCGGCCTTAAGTGCCTTGCAATACAACCTCTCGGCGCTGTATTTCCAGTGGCAAGCCATCGCCGCCAGGCTCAAGGTCAGCCAGGGGAGCCTCGCCACCGCCAACGAATACCTGCGGGTGGTTAAAGCGCGGGTGGATGCCGGGGTTGAAGAGGAAGACAGCCTCGATAAGGCCCGCGCCCAACTGGCGCAGATTCGCCAGCAACAAGCCATGCTGGCCGGCCAGCAGCGCATTATCCATGCCCAGATAGCCGCGCTGATGGGCATTAGCAGCCAGCAGCTAGGCGCCCTTGAGGTCAAACCGCTGCCCACTCCGGCCGGGGCGCTGCCGGCCGATGCCGGCCTTGGCCTGATTGGCCGCCGCCCTGATATCGTCGCCGCCCGCTGGCAGGTAGAAGCTGCCAGCCAAGGCATAGAGCAGGCCCGCGCCGCCTATTACCCCAACATCAGCCTAAGCGGCCTGGCCGGCTTTTTAAAAAGCTTCCCGGATCTGGGGAGCGGTGACGACGCCCAGCTCACGTTGGGCACGGTGGGGCCGTCCATCAGCCTACCCATTTTCGAGGCTGGCCGCCTGGACGCCGCCTTTGCCGCCAGCAATGCCCAGCTCAACAGTGCCATCGCCAATTACAACCAAACCGTGGTGCAGGCCGCCGCCCAGGTGGCAAGGCAGGTACTGACCCTGGGGCAACTGACCGATGCCGCTGGCGAACTGCAAAAGCGCTGGCTGGCCAGCCGCTCCCAGTACCAACGGGCCAGTTTGCGGGTCAAGCAAGGGGTAGACGATCCCCGCCAGGCCCTTGGCGCCAGCCTTGAGCTGGACAGCCAAACCGACAGCCAGCTGCAACTGACCGCCCAGCGCCTGGACGCCCAGCTGCAACTTATCCATGAACTGGGAGGTGGCTATCAGGAGCCCGCCCCCACCGCAACAGACAACGCCCAACCTGCGGCCCTTGAGGACTCACCATGACAGAACAGGACAACAACAAGCCGCCGCAGCAAACCTCTCCCACCAAGCGCCGCGTGGTGCTGGCGATCATCGCCCTGGTGTTTATCCTGGCCGGTGGCGCCTGGTACGCCTACGCCAAACTGGTGCTGGCCTACCAGGAAGAGACCGACGACGCCTATGTCACCGGCGATCAGGTGAGCATTTCTTCACGCAGCAACGGCACCGTGATTGCGGTGATGGCCGACAGCACCGACATGGTCAAAAAAGGCCAGGTGCTGGTGTCGCTAGACCCGGTAGACACCGAGCTGGCATTGGCCCGCGCCGAAGGCCAGCTCAGCCAAGCGGTGCGCCAGGCCCAGCAACAAATTGCCCAAGCCGCCGAGGCCGACGCCGCCGTGGCCCAGAGTGAAGCGGCCTATGTGCGCGCCGAAGAAGACTACCAACGCCGCAAGCCGCTGCTGGCTGAGCGGGCCGCCGCCAAAGAAAACGTCGACGCCGCCCGTCGCCAGATGGAAGCCGCCAAGGCCGCCTTTGAACAGGCCAAAGCCAGCGCCCGCGCCGCCCATGTGGCGGTAGACGGCATGGCGGTAGCCCGTTTCCCGGCGGTGCAACAAGCCGAGGCCGCTTACGTGAGCGCCTGGATAGACAACAAGCGCCGCGAGATCCGCTCGCCCATCGACGGTTACGTGGCCAAGCGCCAAGTGCAAGCAGGCCAACACATCCAGGCCGGGCAAAACCTGATGACGGTGGTGCCGCTCCACAACGCCTGGATTGAGGCCAACTTCAAGGAAACCCAAATCGCCCATATCCGGGTAGGCCAGCCGGTAACCCTCAAAGTGGATGCCCACAGCGACATGACCTACCACGGCAAGGTGGTGGGCCTGACCGCCGGCACCGGCAGCGTGTTCTCGCTGCTACCGGCCCAGAACGCCACCGGCAACTGGATCAAGGTGATCCAGCGGTTGCCGGTGCGTATCGCCATCGACCCGCAAGAGCTGGCCCAAAAGCCGCTGCAACTGGGGCTCTCGACCGTGGTGACCATCGACACCCACGACCGTAACGGCAGCGCCCTGCCCCAGCAGCCAGCCGATAAAGAAGTAATGAGCACCGACATCTACCAAGGCCAGCAAGCCGCGGCCCGCGCCGATGCCCAGGCCATCATCAACGCTAACCTGGTCGCCAGATGACAGGGTTTTTCAGCCGCGAACAGAGCGGCGAGCCATTAAAAGGCGCGCCGCTTATCGCCCTGACCGCCGGGGTGGCCATGGCCACCTTCATGGAGGTGCTGGACATCTCCATCGTCAATGTGTCGGTACACACCATCGCCGGCGATGTGGGGGTGAGCGCCTCGGAAGGCACCATGGCCATCAGCGCCTACTCCCTGGCCAGCGCCATCATGCAGCCGTTGACCGGCTGGATCTCCCAGCGTTTTGGCGAGGTGCGCACCTTTGCGGTGTCGGTGGCGCTGTTCGTGGTGTTCTCCTTCCTGTGCGGCTTGTCCACCAGCATGGACATGCTGATCTTCTTTCGGCTGCTGCAAGGCTTGGTATCCGGCCCCATGGTGCCGCTGTCCCAGACCCTGCTGCTAAACAACTATCCTCCCCAGCGGCGCTCCATCGCCCTGGCGCTATGGGTGATGATGGTGGTAATCGCGCCGGTATTTGGCCCCATTTTGGGGGGCTGGATCACCGACAACTTCTCCTGGCCCTGGATCTTCTACATCAACATTCCGGTGGGCATTTTCTCACTGCTGGTGACCTTGATCCTGCTGAGAAAACGCGAGACCAAAACCGTGCACAAACCCATCGATGCCGTGGGCTTGGTGCTGCTGACGGTGGGTGTGGGATCCTTGCAATTTATGCTCGATAACGGCAACGACAAAGACTGGTTCTCCTCCAACCTCATCACCACCCTGGCGGTGGTGGCGGTGGTAGGCATTACCTTCTTGATCGCCTGGGAGCTGATGCACAAAAACCCGGTGGTGGACCTTCGCCTGCTGGGCCGGCGCAACTTTTTGGTGGGGGTGGCGTGCTTGTCCCTTGGCATGTTCGCCTTCTTCGGTGGCACCGTGGTGCTGCCCAACTGGTTGCAGTCGGTGATGGGGTATACCGCCACCTGGGCCGGCTTTGCGGTAGCGCCAGTGGGGCTGGCGGCCATCTTTATGTCGCCTATCATCGGCGCCAACCAGGACAAGTTCGACTTACGGGTGCTCAACACCTTGGGCTTTGCCATCTTTGCGGCCGCCTCGTTCTGGATGGCCTCCTCGGCCACCAACATGGACTACTGGGATGTGGCCGAGCCACGGCTGCTGATGGGGGCCGGTATCGCCCTGTTCTTTGTGCCAGTAAACCAAATCATTCTCTCGGGGCTGCCCCCCGAGCAGCTGGCCTCGGCCTCGGGGTTGTCGAACTTCTTTCGAACCCTTGCCGCCTCAGTGGCCACGGCGGTCAGCACCACCTTGTACGACCATCGCACCATCTACCACCATGCAGTGCTCACCGAGAGCACCCAAAGCGGCGGCGCAGCCACCGAAGCCTTCTTGCAAGGAGTGCAGCAGCAGGGGCTCCCCCCGCAAAGCGCCGATGCCGCCCTAAACCAGGTGATCAACACCCAGGCCGCGACCCTGGCCCTCAATGATATATTCTGGCTGTTCGGAATCATCTTCCTGGCCATTACCGTGGTTATCTGGTTTGCCAAGCCTCCCTTTGCCGAGGGCGGCAAACCGGGCCACTGACCAACACAAGGACGTACCATGGCTGAGCCAAACCGCCCCCAACTGCACCTGCCGGACGGCGAGGACAAACTGCTGCTGCATTCGTGCTGCGCCCCTTGCTCAGGGGAGGTGATGGAAGCCCTCCATGCCAGCGGCATCGACTACACCATCTTCTTCTACAACCCCAATATCCACCCCGAGCGCGAGTACCGGCTACGAAAAGAAGAGAACATCCGCTTTGCCGAGCAGCACCAGGTGCCCTTTATCGACGCCGACTACGACACCGACAACTGGTTCGAGCGGGCCCGGGGCATGGAGTGGGAGCCCGAGCGCGGCGTGCGCTGCACCATGTGCTTTGACATGCGTTTTGAGCGCACCGCCCTCTATGCCCATGAGCACGGCTTTAAGGTGATCTCCAGTTCCCTTGGCATTTCCCGCTGGAAGAACATGGAGCAGATCAACGGCTGCGGCCAGCGGGCCGTGGCGCCCTACCCCGGCATGCATTACTGGGACTACAACTGGCGCAAAGGCGGCGGTGCTGCCCGCATGGTGGAGATCAGTAAACGCGAGCGCTTCTACCAGCAAGAATACTGCGGCTGCGTTTACTCCCTGCGCGACACCAACCAACGCCGCAAAGCCCAGGGCCGGGGCATCATCAAACTCGGCGTCCAGTATTACGGCGACGACGAATAAAGCTGACACGGAACACACACCATGGATTGGTTACTGACCCAACTGGACTGGCGCCTGCTGTGCGCCGACATCGCCCTGGTAGCGGCCTACCCCTTCTACCGTACTCGCCTGCCCGTCAACGGCGTCACGGCACTGCTGGCCGTGCTGGGCATAGTGCCGCTGCTGGCCCAGTATTTCTGGCTGCACTGGGCCTTAAGTGCCCTGGCCGCCTTTTTTATCCTGGCCATTGAAGGCCACCTGGAGCAGCGCGAAAAAAACCACGGCACCGGCTGCGCGCTGCTGGTCATTCTGGTGTTTGCCCTGGGCGCCTCTATCGGTTTGCACCTGCTAATCAACCTCACCGGCAGGCTGGCCCACAGCCAGCTGCAAGGGGGCGTGGCCACGGGCTGGTCGGCCCTGGTGCTAAGCCTTTACGGGCTCTGCGCCCTGGTGGCCTGCGCTTACACCTTTGCGGCCTGGCAAAGCGCGGACAGCGAGCAGAGCCTGCGCCGTTATGACATGAACGTGCTGCTGCCCATCGCCACCGCCACCCTGCCCCATTTTGTGCCGAACTTTGGCTTTGGACTGGCCCTAGGCGCCGCGATTTGCGCCCTGCCCTGGCTGGCGTCTTGGCCTCTTGAGCGCCGCTTTGGCCCGCCATTGGCCCAAAGCCGGCAAGATTTCAGCCACCTTTTTGCCGTTACCTGGGGCATCAGCCTGCTGGTGTGGGGGCTGCGCCAGCTCAGCTGACTGCCCAAAGTGGTGGGGGCTTGCTAAAATGGCTGTTTTTCACCATCAGGTTCAGCCCATGCGACGCGGAAACCTCTTTATCGTCTCGGCCCCCAGCGGCGCCGGAAAATCAAGCCTTATCAAGGCCTTGCTTGAGCGCCATTCCCTGGATAACTCCATGGCCGTTTCCGTGTCCCACACCACCCGCGCCACACGCCCCGGCGAGCAACACGGGGTGCACTACCACTTTGTGTCGGTGGACGATTTCAAGGCGCTGATCAACCAAGACGCTTTTTTCGAGTGGGCCGAAGTGTTCGGCAACTTCTACGGCACCTCCCGCCTGGCGGTAGAGCAGCAGTTGGAAAACGGCATCGACGTGTTTTTGGATATCGACTGGCAAGGCGCCCGCCAAGTGCGGGAAATGATGCCTGAAGCTATCGGTATTTTTATCCTGCCCCCCAGCCGCGAAGAGCTGGAACGGCGCCTGGTGGGCCGCGGCCAAGACAGCAGCGAGACCATCGCCAAGCGCATGAACGAGGCGGTATCCGAGATGTCGCATTTTGACGAATACGACTACCTGCTTATCAACGACGACTTCGAAACCACCCTCGACAGGTTCCGTTCGGTGGTGCTGGCGGCTCGCCAAAGCCTGGACAATCAACGCCAGGCCAACACCACACTGCTGGACGCCTTATTGGCGGTTAAGTAAACTAGCAGGCTACCTTTGAAGACTTGTTTTGCCTGATGGGAGTAATTCATGGCTCGTGTAACCGTTGAAGACGCTGTAGATAAAGTCGGTAACCGTTTTGATCTGGTGCTGCTGGCTGCCCGCCGCGCCCGTCAGATCGCCACTCAGGGCAAAGACACCCTGGTCGATCCTGAGAACGACAAAGCCACCGTTATCGCCCTGCGCGAAATCGAAGCCGGCCTGATTGACGGTGTTAAACTGGACGCCGAAGACGCCCGCATGCAAAAAGAGCAGGAAGCCGCCGAAATGGCTGCTGTTTCCGCCATCGCCAACGGCGGTCTGGAATAAGCCAGCAACCAAGGGGCCGCGGTGTATCTGTTTGAGGGCTTGAAAGGGCGCCTGACCAGTTATCTGGACCCGGCGCAAGTGGAACTCATCAGGCAGGCCTATGTGCTGGCCCGGGACGCCCACGAGGGGCAGTCCCGCTCCTCTGGCGAGCCCTATATCACCCACCCCGTGGCGGTGACCGGCATCCTGGCGGACATGAGACTCGATCACGAGACCTTGTGCGCCGCCCTGATGCACGACACCATCGAAGACACCCCCGTCACCAAGGAACAGATCGCCGAGCAATTTGGCGAGCCGGTTGCCGAGCTGGTGGAAGGGGTCTCCAAGCTCGATAAAATCAAGTTCAACTCCAAGGAAGAGGCCCAGGCCGAGAACTTTCGCAAGATGATCATGGCCATGACCCAGGACATCCGCGTCATTCTCATCAAACTGGCTGACCGCACCCACAATATGCGTACCCTCGGAGCCTTGCGCCCCGATAAAAAACGCCGTATTGCCCGGGAAACCCTGGAAATTTACGCACCGCTGGCCAACCGTCTTGGTATCCACAACATCAAGAACGAACTGGAAGAGCTGGGCTTTGAGGCCCTCTACCCGATGCGCCAGCGGGTACTGCGCGAATCGGTCAAGCGCGCCACCGGCAACCGCAAGCAACTGGTTAACAACATCCTGGACGGCATCCGTGCCCGCCTGGATGAACAGCATATCCAGTGCGAGGTCAAAGGCCGCGAGAAGCACCTCTACTCCCTGTACAACAAGATGCGTAACAAGGAACTGCAGTTCCACGAGGTGATGGACATCATCGCCTTTCGCATCATCGTCAAGGATCTCGACACCTGTTACCGGGTGCTGGGCGCCATGCACAACCTGTACAAACCCAAGCCGGGCCGCTTCAAGGATTACATCGCCATTCCCAAGGCCAACGGTTACCAATCCTTGCACAGCACCCTGGTCGGCCCCCATGGGGTGCCGATTGAGATTCAGATCCGCACCGACGACATGGATCTGATGGCTGACCGCGGGGTGGCGGCCCACTGGCTGTACAAAAAAGACGGCGAGAACTCCGGCACCACCGCCCAGGTACGAGCAAGGCGCTGGATGCAAAGCCTGCTGGACTTGCAGCAAAGCGCGGGCAACTCCTTCGAGTTTATCGAGAACGTTAAAAGCGACCTGTTCCCAGACGAAATCTACGTCTTTACCCCGGACGGGCGCATCCTTGAACTGCCAGCCGGCGCCACCCCGGTGGATTTTGCCTACGCAGTGCACACCGACGTGGGCCACGCCTGTGTGGGCGCCCGGGTAGACCGCTTACCTTATCCATTGTCCATGCCGCTGGAAAACGGCCAGACCGTGGAAATTATCACCAGCCCCGGCGCGCGCCCCAACGCCGCCTGGCTTAACTTCGTGGTAACCAGCAGGGCGCGGGCCAAAATTCGCTCGCACCTCAAATTGCTCAAATCCGAAGAAGCCATCGTGCTGGGTAAACGCCTGCTCAATCATGCCCTTGGCGGTACCAAGCTCGACGACCTGCCTAAAGAGAAGGTCCAGGCAGTGCTGGAAAGCACCCACAGCGACAGCATCGACGACCTGCTGGCCAATATCGGCCTGGGTAACGCCATGAGCATCGTGGTGGCGCGCCGCCTGCAAGATGGCGACGCCGAAGAAGACACCGCCAAAAAGGCCACCGCCAGCAGCGGCGGCCGCAAGCTGCCGATACGCGGCGCCGAAGGCATGTTGGTGACCTTCGCCCGCTGCTGCCGCCCCATTCCCGGCGACGCTATCGTCGGCCACATGAGCCCGGGCCGCGGCCTGGTAGTGCATCAGGAGTCGTGCGGCAACATCAGCGGCTGGCAGTCTGACCCGGTGCGCTTTATCCCGGTGCAATGGGAAGAGGGCATCGACGGCGAGTTCATCACCGAAGTGCGGGTGGATATCCTTAACCACCAGGGCGCCCTGGCGACCCTCACCTCGGCCATCTCCTCCGCTGGCGCCAGCATCCAGAACCTCAATACCGAGGAGCGGGACAGCCGCCTCTACTCCATCTACGTGCAGCTCACCACCCATAACCGGGTGCATTTGGCCAACGTGATGCGCCGCATTCGCAAAGTGCCCGAGGTGGTGCGTATCGCCCGGGCCAAGCGCGGATGAGCCCGGAGCGTTTTGCGAAAATAAAGGCGGTGCTGGCCATGCGCCAGCCCGATCTCACGGTCTGTATGGAAGAGGTGCACAAAGCCCACAACCTCAGCGCCGTGGTGCGCACCGCTGATGCCATCGGCATTCACGAGGTGCACGCCATCTTCCCGCAAAAAGGCGTGCGCATGCGCCCCCATACCGCCGGCGGCAGCCTCAACTGGGTCAAGGTGCACCGCTACCGCCATATCGAAGAGGCAGTTACGGCCCTGCGCACTCAGGGCATGCAGATTGTGGCCACCAATCTCTCGGCAAAGGCCAAGGATTTTCGCGATATCGACTACACCCAGCCCACCGCGCTGCTGGTGGGCCAGGAGCTGCAAGGCATCAGCCCCGAGGCCTTAGCACTGGCTGACCACCATGTGGTGATCCCCATGCTGGGCATGGTGCAATCGCTGAATGTGTCGGTGGCCAGCGCCCTTATCCTTTACGAGGCTCAGCGCCAGCGGCAAAACGCCGGCATGTACGGCCACAGCCGCCTGCCCGAGACCGAATGGCAACGGCTGCTGTTCGAGCGCGGCTACCCGCAGCTGGCCCAGCAGTGCAACCGCAAAGGGCTGCCCTTCCCGCTGATTGACGAGGCCGGTGAGGTGCAGGCCGACGAGGACTGGTGGCAGGCGATGCGCGCCGCCACCCCCGCCAAGGAGGCGTAAACATGGCCCCGGACCTTGGCCTGGTAACCCCCATCAGCGCCCTCAAGGGCGTCGGCCCCAAGGTTGTCGAGAAACTCGAACGGCTAGGGCTTCGCACCATTCCCGATCTCTGGTTCCACCTGCCGCTGCGCTACGAAGATCGCACCCGCATCTGCCCCATCAGCGATTTGCTGCCGGGCATGCATATCGCGGTCATGGCCGAGGTGGTCAAGGCCGAGATTGTCTATGGCCGGCGGCGGATGATGGTGGTGACGGTGGCCGATGCCTCCGGCGCCGCTACCTTGCGGTTTTTCAACTTCTCGGCAGCTCAGAAGAACAGCTTTACTCCCGGTAAATGGGTGCGGGCCTTTGGGGAAATTCGCACCGGCAAGGTGCGCTTTGAAATCATCCACCCCGAATACAAGCTGCTGGAAGAAGGCAGCGAGCCCGAGCTGGAAGAAAGCCTCACAGCGGTTTACCCCACCACCGAGGGCCTGCGCCAGCAGACGCTGCGCAGCATTGTCGAGCAGGGTCTGGGGTATTTGTCGGACGCCATTCCCGAGCTTATCCCGCCGCTGTTAAATCCCCACAAGCTGCCGCTGGTTGAGGCCCTTCGCATCGTGCACCGGCCGCCGCCGGATGTGTCGCTGGCGCTTTTGGAAGAAGGCCAGCACCCGGCCCAGCAGCGCCTGGCCCTGGAAGAGTTGCTGGCCCAGCAGCTCTCTCTTTTAAAGCTGCGCGCCCACCATCAGCACCACCAGGCGGTGGCGATGCACCCCAAAGGTGATTTGGAGCAGCGCTTCCTGGCCGCCCTGCCCTACAGCCCTACTGGCGCCCAAAGCCGGGTGGTGGCCGACATTCACCGGGATCTGGCCGACCACAAACCGATGATGCGGCTGGTGCAAGGGGATGTGGGGGCTGGCAAGACCCTGGTGGCAGCGCTGGCGGCGCTTAGGGCCATCAGCAACGGCTACCAGGTGGCGCTGATGGCGCCCACCGAAATACTGGCCGAGCAGCACGCCATTAACTTCAGCCAGTGGCTCGAGCCTTTAGGCATTGGCGTTAGCTGGCTGGCCGGCAAGCTCAAGGCCAAGGCCCGCGCCCAGGCACTAAGCGATCTGGCGAGCGGCGCCAGCCAACTGGCGGTGGGCACCCATGCCTTGTTTCAAAACGACGTGGACTTTGCCAACCTGGCGCTGGTGATCATCGACGAGCAACACCGCTTTGGTGTGCACCAGCGGCTGACCTTGCGGGAAAAGGGCCGCCAGGGCGAGCATTACCCGCATCAGCTGATCATGACCGCCACCCCCATTCCCCGCACCCTGGCCATGGCCGCCTACGCCGACTTAAACAGCTCCATCATTGACGAGCTGCCGCCGGGCCGCACCCCTGTCACCACGGTGGCGGTGCCGGATGGCCGCCGAGACCAAGTGATAGCGCGGGTCCGTGACGCCTGCCTGGAAGGGCGCCAAGCCTATTGGGTCTGTACCCTGGTGGAAGAATCCGAAGTGCTGGAAGCCCAGGCCGCCGAGGCCACTGCCGAAGCCCTGAAAACGGCGCTGCCCGAGCTTCGCGTCGGCCTGGTGCACGGCCGCATGAAAAGCGATGAAAAGCAGGCGGTGATGGCCGCCTTTAAAGCAGGCACGCTTAACTTACTGGTGGCCACCACCGTGATTGAGGTGGGGGTAGACGTACCCAACGCCTCTTTGATGATCATCGAAAACCCCGAGCGCCTGGGCCTCGCCCAACTGCACCAACTGCGGGGCCGGGTTGGCCGGGGTAGCACTGCGTCCCACTGCGTGCTGCTCTACCACGCGCCGCTGTCCCCTACCGCTACCGCTCGGCTGGGGGTGCTGCGCGATTCCAACGACGGCTTTGTGATTGCCCAGCGAGACCTGGAAATTCGCGGCCCCGGCGAGCTGCTGGGCACCCGCCAGACCGGCATTGCCGAGCTACGCATCGCCGATTTGGTACGGGACGCTTACCTCCTGCCCAAGGTGCAACACGCCGCGCAGCAGCTGCTGCGCGACCACCCCGCCAACGCCGACGCCCTTATCCAGCGCTGGCTAGCAGGCCGAGAAGGCTACGCCAACGCCTGATATAAAAAAGCCCCTCGCGGGGCTTTTTTATTACTGGGCGAGGTATTGCCACTGCCGGTCGAGGCAGGCTTGGCTGTCGCAGGCTTTGGGCATCTCCCCTGCCGCCGGCTGCTGGCCTTGGCTCCACAGCAGGTAGCGGCCGGCACCGTTGTGGACGATGTCGCGCTGGTAAAACGCCAGCATGTCGCCCAATTGCAGGGCTTTGACCGCCGCCACCAGTTGCTCTCGCCAATCAAAGGGCCGGTCGTTGTTCAAATAAGACCAATAGCGGTTGGTTTTATCGCCAAGCTGCTTGTCGGCCTCGTTGATGCTGTTGATAAGCCCGGCTTTTTGCTCCTCGAATTGCTCGGGGCTCATGCCAGCCAACTCGATGCCGAACTGGGTAAGAAAATCCTCCACATGGCCTTTGAGGCTGTAGGGGTCGGCCACCGGTGACTGGATGATAAATTGCAGCACCGGCGATAACCCGACACTGCTGGCACCAGCTTGTACCACGTAGCCCAGCTGCTGTTCGGTGCGCAGCTTGGCAAAAAACGGCTGGCCAATCACTTGCCCCAAGAGCGCCCAACGGGCCTTGGCCGCCGCGTCGGTATGGTGGCCTTGGTAAATCATCACCAGCGCCGAGTCGTGATGGTCGATGGTCAGCTGGCGGGCCAGCTCGGCACCGGCCGGGATATTGGCGTAGTGGGTTTGGGGCTTGTCGATGCGCTGGGCGTCACGCACCAGCATGTTCTCCATGGATTTACCCCAGCTGGCCGCTTCGCCCGGGCTGATGTTGCCGATGGCCAGGGCCTGCAAATACAGCTGGTCACGATAATGCTGCACAAAGCCCATGAATTGGCGGTAGTTAACGCGGCTCAGGGCATCGGCCCGTTCTATCGGTGGGTAAGCTTCCTTGACCATGGAGGCGTTGAGGCTGGCAAACAGCTGGCGTACCGGCCAATCCTGGCTGAAGTTACGCAGCTGGCGCACCATCTGGTCGCGATACTGGCGGAACTTACTACGGCTAAGGTCGCTAAGGGCCAGGGCCGTCCAGATTTTATCTTCTAAAAGCGGCTGCTTCTCGTCGTAACCCGACAAGCTGTAAATCAGGCCGTTACTGATGGCAGACAGGTTGTAATAGAGCCCGGCCTGGCTGGCAGGATAAGCCTCGGACTCCAGGGCCTCGTTGACCAAATCGGCATAGAGGCTGTTCATCACGCTGTCTTGGATATTGTCAATCGGCCGCATCAGCGCCACCCGTTTCTCGGCCTTGGGTACCCTAAATTGCGGGTCTTGCAGGGCCCAGACACTGATCCCCGGCTCTTTGACGATTTCCGCCGGCAAGGTGGCGTCGCCCTTGATGGCTTTGACCTTGGGGTCGTCCGGCAAGTAGGGGTTGGCCGGTGGCAGCGCCAGCTCGGCTTCGGCTTTGGCCCAGCTGTCTTTAAGCTCGGGGCTCAGGGCCTTGATGGCATAAGGCGCCTGGTAGTGGGGCTCCACTTTATCGATTTTCACCCCAGGCAAAATCACCACCTGGCGCAAGTTGCTTGGAGTCAGCCGTGACAGGTAATCGTGGATCAGGGCCGGGTTGTAGGTTTGGTAGACAAAACCGGCATCCATCAAGTGGGCTGGCGCCACCTCTTGCATGTTGCCGGCCAGGTAGTTGGCCAGGGCTTGGCTGTTGGCCTTGTCCTGGAAGCGAAAATCGAGGTTACCGGCCTTTTTCAGCTCGTTGAAGAAATCGTCACTTACCCCTTCACGCTGCAGTTTATGCAGATAGGCAAAGGTGGCGGCAGTGATGTCATCCACATGCTTGGCGCCTTGCTCGGTGAGGTTGAAGTTGATGCTAAACAGCTGGTAGTCGTCGGGGCCGTCCTGGTAAGCCGACATGCTGTCTATCCAGCCGCTTTCCTTGAGGGTGGTGTAGAGGCTACCGGGCGCGGCGTTGGAGAGCATGGAGGCGATGTAATCCAGCGGCTTTTCCAGATAATAGGGCTGGCTGGAGGGCACCGGGAAACGCAGCATCAGGCTGCGAAAATCCTTGAGCGGCGCGATGTCGATGCGCACTCCGAGCTGGCTCGGCATAAAGGGCGCTTCGGTGATGCGCACCGGGTTGGCCGGCCCGGCAGGAATGGCAGTAAAGGTTTGGCGCGCCAGTTTTTCCAGGTCATCGAGGCTGTCTTTGCCCACCAGCGCCAGCGTCATGTTGCCAGCGTGGTAGTAGCGGTCATGAAAGGCCTTGAGATCGCTCCACACCTTGTCGCCCTGGCGGTCGGCCAGGGTATCTAAATCCCCCACCGCAAAGCGGGCTGCGGGGTTGGCGGGGTTGCCGGTGGCGTTGAGTACGGCATTGATGCGCCGGCCGTCGTCTTTTTTCTTGAGCTGGTACTCGGAATAAACGGCGTGCTTTTCGCGGTCAACGTATTGCGGGTCCAGGGTGGGGGCGATAAAGAACTGGGCGAAGCGGTCCAGCGCCGGGGCGAACTTGTCCGGCGCCACGTCGAAGAAGAAATCGGTCTTGGTTTGGGCGGTATAGGCGTTGGTGCTGCCGCCGTTGGCCTCGATGAAATGCATGTATTCGTCCACCTTGGGGTATTTGTCGGTGGAGATAAACAGCATGTGCTCAAGAAAGTGCGCCAGGCCCTCGCGGCCCTTGGGGTCGGCCGTGCTACCCACTCCCACCATCAGCGACGCCGCCGCTTTGTCGGCTTTTGGATCCGACGCCAGCACCACCCGCAGGCCGTTATCCAGGGTGAGGTAACGGTAGCTAAAGGTATCGGCCGGGCTGGTGATAACGGCATTGGGGTCAACCGGGGGCGTCGCGGTATGTTGGCAACCAGCCAGTGAGGCCGCCATCAACACCACCAGGGCGGTGGCTCTTAGCACCATGAGCAAAATCCTTCGCATTAATAAAATCCCTATGACCATGCCATAGCCGCAAAGGTCAATCCAGATGCGCCAAGGCAAGTTGTAACAACAACCGGTTAGTTGTCACCGCCAAAATCGCCACCAGCCACTTGGGCCGGCAACTGTTGGCTAAATATGGCGCCGTTATGGGTCGTTACTATGAATAAGGCCTTGAGTGAGCCGGGGCACGGCGTCAGAAAAAAGTATCCAGGCCACATATCCGGACATTCCTTGCCTCTCAAGGCTTTAACAAAAAATAAGCATGACGTATGGTTGCCGGGCAGTTATTGCCATGGCCAGTGACGGCCTTAACGGGAATAGTGCCATAGCCCAAGGAAGGGTCAGCCGACAGAACAGATAATGACATTGGCGAAGACCTTGTTTGCATGAAAGACATTCTGCACATCACCGTTAGCAGCAACAGTGGCACCCGCCACCTTGCCCTGACCGTTAAGCGGCGCAACGCCTTACTGGGAACACTGGTGGGCTTTGTGGTCTTTTTACTGTTGATGTTCGGCTACATCCGCTTCCTGCAATGGCAGGCTGACGACTCCGACTCCAGGCTGGCCCACAACCGTGAGGCACTGGCCACCCTGAAGCAGGACTTGCAGTCCGCCAAGGCAGCTTTCCAGGAGGTTGAAGAACAGCGGCAACTGTTGGAAAGCAGCATTGCCCGTAAAACCGAAGAACTCACCGCAGCGTCCGACCGGCTCGACAGCCTGGAAGACAAGCTCGGTGGTGGCATTAGCGCATCGGCTGACAGCGAAGATCTGGCCCAGCGCCTGGATCTGGCAGCCATTGCCATGGGCAGCCGGGAGGTCACCTTAAACCTGATCCCCAACGGCCAGCCCCTGGACTACGCCTATATCAGCTCCGGCTTTGGCAGACGCATGCACCCCATCAAGGGCCGCTTGATTGAGCACGCCGGCGACGATCTGGCGGCCAATACCGGCACGGCGGTGCACGCAACAGCCGACGGGGTGGTGGAAATTGTCAGCCATCGCAAGTCAGGCTACGGCAACATGGTGCTGCTAAGCCATGCCTTCGGTTTTAAAACCCGCTACGCACACCTTAAAACCGTCAAGGTCAAGCGGGGGGCTTATGTTCATAAAGGCGATATCATCGCCTACTCGGGCAACAGCGGTTCCAGTACCGGCCCGCATCTTCACTATGAAGTGACGTATGCAGGTATCCCACTGAACCCAAAACCCTTTTTGAACTGGCAGCTGGACAACTACGAACAGCTTTTTGACTCGGAGAACCAAGTGCCATGGCAATCTTTACTGGCGACAATCGAAAATCTCAGGACCCTATGGCAACCACCGTTATCGCAGCAGGCACCTACCTCAGTGGCGAAATCGAGCTCAGCTGTAACCTTCACCTCGATGGAGAAATTCACGGCACCATCAGAGCAGACCACGCCGTTCGTGTTGGCCGAGACGGCCAGATAAAAGGCGAGCTCAAGGCCGACGGCCTAGTGGTAGCGGGCAAGGTAGACGGCACCGTCAATGCCAAGGTGGTGGAAATCGTGGAAGGCGGCCTGATTGAAGGCACCGTTTACTGCGACGAGCTGATTATCGCCAAGGGCGGCCGCTTCTTCGGCGAATCCAAGCCGATGAAGAACAACATCACCCCCCTGAAATCGGAAAGTAAAGCCGGTTCAGACGACGCCGACAACCTCAGCGCCCAAGGCTGACCCCTAAAAAGCTGAACAATCTTAGCAAGATAGGGACAACCAGCTCGCCAGAGGCGTAAAGTAGAGGCTTATAGGAGGTGCCATGAGCCGCTACTTTGCCGAAGGATTGGCGTTGCTGTACGCCGCGTTGTTTATCACCCTGGGCTGGCAGGTTGCCGACCGTACCGTCTGGTACGCCGAAGTGACACCGCTGCTGCTGGTTTACGCCGCCTTGCTGCTCAGCGCCCGGCGCTTTCGCTTTGGTAACCTTTCCTACCTTTGTATCTTCGTGCCGCTGCTCTGGCACGCCATCGGCGCCCACTACACCTTCTCCAAAGTGCCGTTCGGCTGGCTGATGGACTTACTTAATCTCGAACGTAACCCCTATGATCGCATCGGCCACTTTATGGTGGGCTTTTTCGCGGTCCCCATCATGGAATGGCTGCTGCGCTGCCGGCTCGCCACCAAGGCCATTGCCGCCTGCTTTGCCGTTTTCGCGGTTGGCACCATCGCCGCGGTTTACGAGATCATCGAGTGGGCCTACGCCGCTCTTGAAGGGGGCGATGCCGGTGTCAGCTTCCTTGGCGCCCAGGGCGATGAATGGGATGCCCAGAAAGATATGCTGGCCGACCTGCTTGGCGCGCTACTGGGGGCAACCATGGGTTGGTTTGCGATAAAAGAGGCGCCTAAGGTGGTGGGATAGGGAAGTAGAGCGGCAGGTTGTCTATGAGGTCGAGCGTATGAACAGAGTCAGCCTCGCCCTACAGGTTTAAGGTTGCCAGGAAAGCACGGCACTCATCTTCCGGTATTGCCAATGACGCAACCTCTTCTCCTTTGACTACCAGAATATTCACTACCGGCTGATAATCAGGGCCACCGTAATCAACCAAAAATTCCACTCCGTCTTCGATAAAGTCGAAGGCGCCGGTATGCTTATCCAACATATCGCCAATCAACGAAAATCCCTTATTGAACATCACCTCACTTACTGTGATTTGGTGCTTAATCTTTTGGCCGAGCATTTCGCTGGTATAACTACACTCCACTCTCACGCGCCCAGCGTCAGCCTTTTTTTCTATTTTAAAATCTTTGATACCGACCATAGAAACCTCTAAACAACACCCAAAGAAATGACTTTATGTTGAACCGAGTCGAGCTTAAAGCCCTCTAATTTTTGCCTATTACCCAGCATTAATTCTCGGGCGCCTAGTGTTCCATCCTCTCTCATTGTTGCGCCAAATCCGGTGTAAAGACTATTAGCAGACATCCTTCTACTAAGCGTTTGACGGAAAGCGTCGTACTTCACAAGGTCTTGTTTCGATAGACCCGTCGGCATTGCCCCAACAGGCGTGCTTTGAGCACACTCGAAAAATCTTTCACAATCACTTTCTGAGATACTTTGGGAGCGTAGGTCCAACATAAACCGCCTATTTTTTGTCGCTTTTACCTTCAGGTCGCTCCACTCCAAATTACCTACGCTCTGAAACTCCTCAGACGAATGCGTATCAACAATACAAGCCACTATCTCCTCGCCTTTACAGTTTTCTATCCATTCGTCTGTCCATCCCACCTTTCTCATGGCTTCTTCTGCGCTTAAGCCTCGCAGATCGGCCGGCTCTGCGGCAAAGGCAAATTCGTTGTTGGGGTTGGCAAAGGTACCGTGAGCAAAATTCTTCTTCGGCCCCACCCTGACCAAGTAGCGGGGGATATGGCCCGATTCAATGGCAAGCAGCATCTCTCGGGTGGTTCTGGCGGCGCCATTGGTCATCAGTTGCTCCTGTTGCTTGAGGCTGTAGCTGTCTTCCCGCTGATTATTAGCTTCGGTTGCATCAAGCTCGCTCTTCGTTGCCGGGGCGCCCATAAATTCCAGCCGCGCCACCTTACCACCGGTGATACCAGGGTCAGTGGCGATGGCAGCTTCCGCTTTTTTCACCGAAGGCGCTGCCGCTTTGGCGTGACGGCTGCCGGTTTGTTGCGAGCGGGGGGCTTCGCGGCTAAGCTCGGGCGGCGGTGAGGACTGACTTGGCACACCGCCAGCATCTTGTAGCCAGTGGTCACTTTCCAGCAGGTAGACCTTAATTTCGCCTGCCTCAAGGGCGTCGACCAGCCGCTTTTTAGCGGTATAAGGGCTAATACCGAAGGTGCCAAGACTATCGACAAGCTGCAGCAGGCTCGCCAGCACGGCATGGTCCTCGCCTGCTAGCCGGTTTAAAAAGCGCTCGGGGGGCTCGATGAAGGTAAAACTCTGGCCAAACAGCAGCCGGTGAGAAACGCTGCCTGCCCTGACCAAGGCGTACCTGTCGCCAAAGATATCCACCAATTCCACTGTGTCTTGCTGAGCCATCCTTGCTCATATCCCTGTTTGGGGCACAGGCGCTAAATATTGGTCACTTTCCGCCCTTTGGCAACATCCGTGGGCAAAATGCCCTGCCGCTTCTCGGCGCGGCGGGGGCAGCTCTGCGGTGTGGCCTGGGCGATAGCCCAGGCCAAGCAGGTCAGGATTTTGGGGGACTTTGCAGGTAGTCGAGGGCCAGGCCGGATAGCGCCCTGACGCCGTTTTCCAGGCCCTTTTCATTGACGATAAAGTGCGGCGAGTGGTTGGCGGCCACCTGGTCCAGCGGTACTCCGTCCGGGGCGACCCCCAGGAAGAAAAACACCCCCGGTACGTTTTGTTGGAAGTAAGAAAAATCCTCGGCACCGGTAATGGGTTTGATGGTGCCCACCCCTTCCTTGCCGGCGGCCCAGGCCAGGGTTGGCGCGGCCCAGTCGGTGAGCTTGGCGTCGTTCCAGGTCACGGCAGCGCCGCTTTTCACGCTGAGGGTGGCAGTGGCACCGGCGGCTTGGGCAACGTGGGTGACGGTGCGCTGCATCTTGTTGATGATGTCTTGGCGCATGCCTTCGTCAAAGGTGCGAATGGTGCCCACCAGGGTGGCGTCGTCGGGGATGATGTTAAAGCGGATACCGCTTTTTACCTGGCCGATGGAGATCACCGCCGGCGCCTGGGTAACGTCCACCTGCCTTGAGGGGATCAGCTCCAGGGCTTCTATCATCGAACCGGTCACGGTGATGGGGTCAACGCCGCGCCAGGGGCTGGAACCGTGGGTCTGCTTGCCTTTGATATGCACTTCAAAGCGGTCGGAGGCGGCCATGGTGCCTTCTGGGCGTACGTAAATCTTGCCCGCCTCCATGGGCCAGACATGCAGCCCGAAGATGGCGTCCGGTTTGGGATTGTTGAATACCCCTTCTTTGAGCATCAAGGCCGCCCCCCCTTCTTCACCGGGAGGTGCCCCTTCTTCGGCCGGCTGGAACACGAACATCACGGTGCCGGGGATCTGCGCGCGAATGCTGCTAAGGGCCTTGGCCACCCCCAGCAGCATGGCGGTGTGGGCGTCGTGGCCACAGGCATGCATCACCCCCACTTGCTCGCCGTTGAAGGTGGCGGTGACTTTGGAGGCAAAAGGCAGGCCGGTTTGTTCTTTGACCGGCAGGGCGTCCATGTCGGCGCGCAAGGCCACTACCGGCCCAGGCTGGCCGCCTTTGAGGATCCCCACCACGCCGTGGTGAGCAATGCCGGTACGCACTTCAAGACCCAGCGCTTTTAGCTCATCAGCCACCAGCTTGCTGGTGCGTACTTCGCTGTTGGACAGCTCAGGATGGGTGTGAATATCCCGCCGCCAGTCAATGACCTGGGGCATCAGCTGATGAATGGTGGGGGCGAGGGTGGCTTTGAGGTCTGCAGCGAAGCTGGGCAGGGAGCAACTGGCAAGCATGGCGGCGCTCAGTAAGGTCCGTTTCATCTTGGGGTCCTGTGACGGCGTTAAACAATTTATCAACATAGTCTTGAATACTGTCACAGTACCCTTTTTCCGCCTTGTTGCGCGCTATTGGCGACTTTCTATTCATCGTGAAAATTTAACAACTTAGCGTGCAACTCAGTTCACAATTTATGACGTTTTGCATTTAAAAAGACCAACAGAACCCGTAAAGTCGCGCACCGCGGAAACGTTTTCATAATAAAGAAGAGAAACGCCGTATTCCCCCCCAACAAAAAACACGGGTATCGCAGATGATGAGCAAAAAATCGACGCTCTTTTTGAGCATCCAGGCGGCGCTGCTTGCCTCCAGTTCACTGGCCTATGCGGCCGATGACAGCGGCAAGAAAAGCGACACTACCGACGACGGTAAGCTGGAGCGGATCATGGTTACCGCCCAAAAGCGGGTCCAAAACGCCCAGGAAGTACCGGTTTCCATTACTTCCCTCAAGGGTGACACCCTCAACGCCTTCGGCGCTGCCGGCCAGGACGTACGCGCCCTGTCTGCCCGGGTGCCCAGCCTGACCATCGAGTCTTCCTTTGGCCGTACCTTCCCGCGCTTTTATATCCGCGGCCTGGGTAACACCGATTTCGATTTGAACTCATCCCAGCCGGTATCCCTTGTCCTTGACGATGTGGTCCAGGAAAACGCCATCCTCAAGGGCTTCCCGATTTTTGACGTGGACCGCGTCGAAGTGCTGCGTGGCCCACAAGGCTCGCTGTTTGGCCGTAACACCACCGCCGGTATCGTCAAGTTCGACTCCAAAAAGCCCACCCAGGATTTCGACGCCTACTTCAAAGGCTCCCTGGGTACCTACAACACCCGTAACCTCGAGGGTGCTGTGGGTGGTGGCCTGACCGATACCCTGTCTGGCCGCTTCTCCTTGCTGGACCAACACCGCGACGATTGGGTCGACAACAAAGCCCCCGGCTTTGAGAAAAACGACCAGCTTGAAGGCTACCGCGACAGCGCCGGCCGCCTGCAACTGCTGTGGGACCCAAGCGCCCAGCTCAAAGTGCTGTTCAACGCCCACTTTCGTGACCTGAACGGTACCCCCCGCGTGTTCCGCGCCAACATCATTGAGCGCGGCACCCACAACTTCGTGCCCGGTTTTGACCGCGACACCGTTTACCAAGATGCCGCCGCCCGCGCCACCCAAGACGTGAAAACCCGTGGCGGCAGCGTCAAGGTCGACTACGACTTCGGCGACTACACCCTGACCTCCATCACCGGTTACGAGCGCGCCCGCGCCTTCTCCCGCGGTGACGTTGACGGCGGTTACCTGGGCACCCCTGGCAATCCCGGTGTGGTTGCCGCCTCTGCCGAGTCCGGTGACGGCCTGCCTGGCCACCACCAGTGGACCCAGGAGCTGCGCCTGGCCACCAACGAACTGGGCCGTTTGGACTACCAAGTAGGCCTGTTCTACTTCGACGAGTCCCTG
This sequence comes from Gallaecimonas pentaromativorans, assembly GCF_003751625.1. Lineage (NCBI taxonomy): Bacteria > Pseudomonadati > Pseudomonadota > Gammaproteobacteria > Enterobacterales > Gallaecimonadaceae > Gallaecimonas > Gallaecimonas pentaromativorans. The sequence goes on along the minus strand of NZ_RJUL01000011.1, from coordinate 32,875 downwards.
AACATCGATAGCTTCAACTACGATGACAACGGCATCCAGAACGGCTACGCCTATCAGAAACAAGACACCAAGGCCTGGGCGGTCTTCGGCTCTGCCGACTACGACCTCACCGACGCCTTCAAAGTTACCGCCGGTGTGCGTTACTCCCACGACAAGAAAGATTATGAGGCCCAGCGCCTGCAATCGCCTTTGTCCTTCCTGGGTGTCGGCCCGACCGACAAGCTCTACGCCAACCCTTCTGACGGTGAAGTCAGCTGGGATCTGAGCGGTGTGTACACCGTCAACAACGACGTCAACGTCTATGGCCGCCTGGCCAAGGGCTTCCGCGCCCCGTCCATCCAGGGCCGCCTGCTGTTCGGTGACGAAGTAACCGTGGCCAAGTCTGAAACCATGTACAGCGGTGAAGTGGGTATCAAATCCGATATCCTCGACAACCGCGGCCGCGTCAACATCGACACCTACTACTACCAGCTCAACGACCAGCAGCTGACCGCCGTCGGTGGCGGTGCCAACTTCAACCGCCTGATCAACGCCGACAAGACCATCGGTTACGGTGTGGAGCTGGACAGCCAGTTCGCCGTCACCAGCGACTTCCTGGTCACTGCCGGCTTGAGCTACAACAAAACCGAGATCAAAGATCCGGGCCTGGCCGTGGGTATCTGTGGTAGCGGCTGTACCGTCACCGACCCGCTGGATGCCAACGGCAATGCCATCATCGACGGCAACTCCCTGCCCCACGCGCCTAAGTGGATAGCCAACATCACCGCCACCTACACCTACCCGCTCACCACCGGCGAGCTGTTTGTGTTCACCGACTGGGCCTGGCGCTCACGCGACCACTTCTTCCTGTACGAGTCCAAGGAATACCAGGATGCGTCCATGCTTGAAGGCGGCCTGCGCCTCGGTTACCGCTGGAGCACCGACGGCACCGATTACGAGATCGCGGCTTACGGTCGTAACATCAACAACGACCAGAGCATGACCGGCGGTATCGACTTCAACAACCTGACCGGCTTCGTCAACGACCCGCGCATCGTCGGTGTCGAATTCAAAGCCAACTTCTATTAAGAAGTCAGCCCTCAAAAAGCCCCGCTGATGCGGGGCTTTTTATTGGCCTTTTTGCAGGGCGTCGAAATAGTGCACCAGCTCGTCCATAAAGCGGCGGCTGCGCTGCGGCAGGTAGTCGCGGCTGGGGTATAGCAACTGGATATCGGCGCCGCCGTCCACGCCCTTTTTCTCAAAATCCAGGGCGCAGTCGTCCAGCACCGTTACCAGGCGGCCGGCGGCGAGGTCGGCGGCCACGTCCCAGTAGGATTTCATGGCAATGCCGGCCCCTTCCAAGGCCCAGCGCCGCACCAGGGCGCCGTCGCTGGCCAGGCGTGCCGGGGTGATGGGCACCGACACCGGGCCGCCAGGGCTGTTGAAGTGCCAGGTGGCCAGGGGCTCGGCGCTACGCACCATCACCAGGCAACGATGCTGGCGAAGGTCGTCAGGATGGCGGGGAGTGCCCTGTGTTGCCAGGTAGGTAGGGGCCGCGCACAACACCCGGCGGCTGCGGGCCAGGCGGCGGCTGATAAGACGGCTGTCGCCCGGCAGGCCATAGCGGACACCGAGATCAAAGCCGTCTTCGATGATGTTGACCAAGCCATCCCCCAGGTGCAGATAAACGCTGACCCCAGGGTGGCGCTGCTGAAAGCGGTCCAGCAGCGGCGCAATATGCTGCTGGCCAAGGTCGGCGGTGGTGGTCACCCGCAGCTGGCCGCTCAGGGCCTGACTGGCGCTCACCAGCCGCGACTCGGTTTCGTCGATGGCGTCTAGCACCCGCACACAGTCTTCAAAAAAGCGCCGCCCCTCGTCGGTGAGGGTAATACGGCGGGTGGAGCGGATCAGCAGCCGCACCCCGTAGCGGTCTTCCAGGCCTTTGATGCGGGCACTCATGCTGGCAGGGGACAAGCCCACTTCCCGGCCTGCTGCGGCCAAGCCCTTGTTTTTTACCACCCTCACGAAGAGGTCCATATCGCCAAGCTTGTCCATATTCTTTAGTTTTTCTGAAGATTGATTTCATATTGGCGCCAATTGTTCAGGCCAGCAACAGAACTTAGCCTGTGGGCAACAACATTTTTGGAGCCCATCATGAGCCTATCCACGCTGTTTACACCGCTCGACAAAGGGGCGCTGCACCTGCCCAGCCGTATTGTCATGGCCCCCATGACCCGTGCCCGCTCGGCCCAACCAGGGGACATTCCCACCGCTCTGATGGCCCAATACTATGCCCAGCGGGCTTCTGCCGGGCTGATAGTGACCGAAGCCTCGCAAATCTCGCCCCAGGGTAAGGGCTATTCCTTTACCCCCGGCATTTACAGCCAGGCGCAAATTGCCGGTTGGCAGTTGGTTACCCGCGCCGTGCATGAGGCCGGTGGCCGCATCTTCTTGCAGCTGTGGCATGTGGGGCGGATGTCCCACGGCTCGCTGCACCCGGACGGCAAGCCGGTGGCACCCTCGGCTATCGCGCCACAATCCCAGGTGTGGATAGTGGGGAAAGATGGCGAAGGCCGGATGCTGGACTGTCCCGAGCCTCGGGCCCTTGGCACCGATGAGGTGGCGCAGGTGGTGGCCGATTACCGCCAGGCCGCTTTGAATGCCATCGAGGCCGGCTTTGACGGCGTCGAGGTACACGGCGGCAACGGCTATCTGGTGGACCAGTTCCTGCGGCGCACCTCCAACCACCGCCAGGACCAATACGGCGGCCCCCTGGAAAACCGTATCCGCTTTGCCCGGGAGGTAGTTGAAGCCATCAGCGATGCCATAGGCCCGGAGCGCACCGCCATCCGCCTGGCGCCCTTTATCACCCAAAGGGGCATGGACGACCCAGAGGCTATCGACGCCATCCTGGCCCTGGGCCACGCCTGCGATAAGCTGGGCATCGCCTACCTGCACCTGGCAGAAGCCGACTGGGACGACGCTCCCACCGTCTCTGACGATTTTCGCCACGCCTTTCGCGCCGCCTTCAGTGGCCCGGTGATCGTGGCCGGTAACTACAGCGCCGAGTCTGGCGCCGCCTTGATAGAAAGCGGCTTGGTGGATCTGGTGGCCTTTGGCCGCAAGTTCATCGCTAACCCCGACTTGCCAGCCCGGCTCCAGCAAGGCCAGCCCCTGGCCGAGGTAACAGACCCCAGCACGCTGTTTGGCGGCGACGCCAGGGGTTACACCGATTACCCGGCCTTGGCTAGCGGTAACCCCGAGGGCGCCGATCATGGCCGGTAAAGCCCTGGCGCTGGCATCGCTTGCCGCCTGGGCTCTGGCCACTCCAGCCCTGGCTGCCGAGGAGCTGGTCAAGCCACAGCAGCTGATGGTGGACAGCAGCCTGCCCAAGGCGGTGGCAGACGCGGCAGTGCTGGCGGCCCGCCGCTACGACACCTTCTGGGCCACCGGCGACAAAACCCTGGCCCTTAAAGCCCTGGCTCCTGATTTTATGGACCGCACCCTGCCCCCACACCGGCCGCAGGGCATAGCCGGGCCCCTGGCCGCCTCGCAAGGGTTTCGCCAAGCAGTGCCAGACCTTGACTGCACCGTCGAGCAGATGCTGGTCGTGGCAGACCGGGTGGTGGCGCACCTGCACTTTACCGGCCATTTCACCGGCCAGTTCAACGGGGTGCAGGGTGAAGGCCAAGCCATTGATTTTATTGCTACCGATATCTACCGGGTGGCGGATGGCGTGATCAAAGAGAACTGGCATATCGAGGACAACCTCACCCTGCTGACCCAGATGGGGGTGGTGAAGTAGTGCAAAACCCCGCTGATGCGGGGCTTTTTTAGGGCCGGTACTGCTTGATCTGCTGGCTCAAAAAGTCCTTCAGGGCCACCACCGCCGGGGTGATGGAGAGCCGGTGCGGGCATACCAGGTAAAGGGGGGTAGGCTCGGTGGGCCAGCCTTCCAGCAAAGGCTTGAGGCGGCCGGCGGCGATGTCGGCGCTGACATCCAGGGCCGATTTATAGGCGATGCCCTGGCCGCTGATGGCCCAGCGGCGCACACAATCGGCATCGTCACTGACCCTGTTGCCGCTGACCTTGACCTTGTCGCTGCCAAACAGCCATTGCTCGTACACCCTGTCTCCCAGCACAAAGCGCAGGCAGTTGTGATCTTTGAGCTCGGCCGGGCTCTGGGGGGCGCCATGGCGGGCAAGGTAGGCCGGCGAGGCCACCAGCAGGCGCTTATTGCTGGTATCCAAGGGCAGCGCCACCAGGCTGGAGTCTTCCGGCACCCCGTAACGCAGCGCCACGTCCACCGGTTGGCGAAACAAGTCGCTGATGCGGTCGCTGACCCTGAGCCGCAGCTTAAGGGCCGGGTGGTGGGCCATAAAGGCATCGAGCCAGCCCAGCAGCAGGTTGCGGCCCAGATCGGAGGGCATGGACAGGGTTAATTCTCCCGCTACCTGTTGGCGGCCGCGGCTCAGCTCTTGCTGGCCTTGCTGCAAGGCCGCCAGGGCCGCCTTGGCATGCACCAGATAATGGGAGCCCTCCGGGGTGGGCCGCAGGCTGCGGGTGGAGCGCACTAACAGCCGCAGGCCAAGGGCATCTTCCAGCCGTTTGACGGCGGCGCTGGCCACCGCCGGGGTGATGTCCAGCTCCCGGGCTGCCGCCGACAAGCTGCCTTGTTCGGCGGCCAGTACCAGCACTTGCAAATCGTCCAATCGCACCATGATTTTCAAATTCCAGGCGAAACTGTTACCGAGTTTACCCGCTTTTTTAAGAAAACCCCCTTAGGCATGCTGGAGCCACTTACCGCCACAGGAAACCTGCCCCATGAAAGCCATTGCCTTTACCCAAAGCCTGCCCATCAGCGATGCCAACGCCCTGCAAGAGATGGAGCTGCCAATGCCCGCCCCCGGCCCCCACGATATTCGGGTGGCCGTCAGCGCCGTGTCGGTTAACCCGGTGGACGTAAAAGTGCGCGCCGGCGCGCAGCCAGCGCCCGGCGAGCCGCGCATCCTCGGTTTTGACGCCGTGGGCGTGGTCGATGCCATCGGAAGCCAGGTCACCCGCTTTAAAGTCGGCGACCGGGTCTGGTACGCAGGCGACATCACCCGCCCCGGCTCCAATGCCGAGTTTCAGCTGGTGGACGAGCGCATTGCCGCCCTCGCCCCCCAACGCCTTAGCGACGGCGAAGCGGCAGCCATGCCCCTGACCGCCATTACCGCCTGGGAGCTGCTGTTTGACCGCCTGGAGCTAGATAAGCGCGACACTCAAGGTAAAACCCTGCTGGTGGTAGGCGCTGCCGGCGGCGTGGGCTCGATTTTGGTGCAGCTGGCCAAGACCCTTACCGGGCTCACCGTGATTGGCACCGCCTCGCGGCCGCAAAGCCAAGAGTGGGTGTTGTCGCTGGGGGCCGACGCCGTTATCGACCACCGCCAGCCCCTGGACCAAGCCCTGCAAGCAGCCGGTTTTGAGCAGGTGGATTTTGTGGTGAGCCTTAACCAGACCGACCATCACTTCGACGCCATCATCGAAGCCCTCAAACCCCAGGGTAAGCTGGCGCTCATTGACGACCCCGAGCTGATTGATGTGCGCAAGCTCAAGCGCAAAAGCCTGTCGCTGCACTGGGAACTGATGTTTACCCGCCCCATGTTTGTAACCGACGACATAGAACGGCAGCACCAGCTACTGACCCAGGTGGCCGCCATGGTGGATAAAGACCAGTTGAAGACCACCCTGGCTGAGGTTTTGGGTACCATCAGTGCCGCAAACCTTAAAAAGGCCCACGCCCTTATCGAAAGCAACGCCACCATCGGCAAGCTGGTCCTGGCCGGCTTTACAGGCTGACTTGTACATTCGCTAAAGGTGAACTACCAATAAGGCGGCCAACCTCACCAGGAAAAGGAGTTCGAATGTCCATCTTTGCCGCCTTTAACCAGCTCGATGAGCTACTCGCCGAGCTGGGCCCCGACCTTAACAGCGACAGCCTGCGCGCCCTGCTGGCCAAGGGCCTGCCCTCCTCCGTTAAAGACAAGCTGGCCGCCAAAGGCATCAACACCGATTTCTTGGTGGCCCTTTGCTCGCCATTGGGGGAGGTTAACCAGGATTTTGGGTACCCGTTGGCCAAGGCCAGCCCCGGCGGCAGCGCCCTTGGCTTTGACGCCGGCGCCCAGGCCCTGCTGGATGTGGTGCAGGCAGACGAAGCCGCCGACTACCCGCATTTTTCCACCAGTGCCGACCGGCGCCTGGTGATAAGCCAGCTCCAGGCGAGCCTCGCCGTCAACGCCGAGGGCAACGCCGGGGCGCTCGGTGGCGGCATCGACGGCAGCCTCAAGGTGGATTATCAGGTGGCCTGCTCGGCGCCTGAGCAAAGCGATTTGTGGGCGTTGGTGAGCAGCCAGGGCGCCCAGCCCTTTAAGCTGTTGGATGCCAAGGCCCTGGCCGCCGCCCTGGCGCTGCCCGGCGCCGGCCCACGCCTTGAGGGGCTTAGCCTGCTGCGCAGCCACCGCCTTGGGGTGCATTTTAAGGTGCAGGCCGGCAAGAGTTATCAGCTGGGCAGCACGGTGTCGGCCGGGGTGAGCCTGAGCGGCGCCATCGGCTTTACCGGCCAGTTTGACGGCCAGTTCCGGCTGGTTATAAAAGGGGTCAAGGGGCAACCGGCGCAGCTGGCCTTAAGCCTTTATCGCCAGCACAAGAACAGCCAGCAACACAGCCTCTCCTTGGGGGCCGACATCGCCATCGACGGTTTGGCAAAGTGGACAGACCAACTGCTGGCGCCACTGGACAGCCAGGCCACCAGCCTTGGCGCCGTGCTGGAGGAATGGAAAAAGCCCGGCGACAAGCTGCGCCAATGGCTGGGGGATGAGCTCACTTCGGCCGCCGGTGACAACCTTCAGGCCACCGTCAGCGCCATCAGCCAGTACCTGACCGGCCAGAGCGAGAACCTGGGCCCGGTGAAAACCCTGTTGAACGATAAGGTCAGCGCCCTGATGGATGCGCAACTGGCCCCCTACCAACAAGACGCCAACACCCTGGCCCAGAGCCTGGCCGCCAAGCTCGGCGCCAGTTTGAAGCTGCCGGCAAACCTCACCACCCAGCTGCAAGACAGCCTCAGCGGCGGTATCGACCAGCTCTACGGCAAACTGACCGAGGCCATCAACCAATGGGCCAGCAGCAAGGGCGGCGCTGCCATCGACGAAGCCCAGCAGCAGCTAGCCCGCTCCAAAGACGCGCTGGCGGCCCTGGCCGGCGGCGTCAATAACGCCACGACGCCACTGGTGCAGGGGGTGTATCACTGGCTTAACGATTACCAAGCCCTTCGCAAGAAGGTGAGCGACGCCCTGGGCCAAAGCGCCCGCATGAAGGTGGGTATCGCCTTTTTGGCCGAAGCCGGCGAGGACCAAGAGCAAGAAGCGATGCTGGCCTTTACCCTGCTCGATGCCGGCTCGCCGGCGGGCAGCGCCCTTTATCGCAAGCTGCTGGCCGGCCAGGGGCTGGACCTTGACGAGCTTGCCGCCGCCAACCAGCAGGGGCTTATCAGCACCCCACAAGGCTGGCTGATTGCCCGCCACCAGCACAGCCGCAAACTGGGGGTAACCTGCCAGCTGTTTGGCTTTGAACTCAGTCAACAGCGCGCCTTTAACGACATCAGCACCGTCAAGGTGGCGGCCAATGGCGATTTGCTACTGGCCACCAGCGAGGTCGCCCAAACCGACAGCTCCAGCTTCTGGGGCGAGTCGCGCAGCGCCGGCTTCCTGTGCAGCTACGATCTGGCCCGCGCCTTGAGTGACGGCACCTTGCCGCAACTGGGGCTGAGTTTTAGCTTTGTGGACGACAAGGGCATGAGCCAGAAGGAATTCAAACAACTGCTGGCGCCGCTGACCACCACCCAACCGCCGCTGCTGGCAGCCAGCGCCTACCAAAGTGCCTACCAGTGGTACAGCCAGGTGGTGCTGCCCACCGGCAGCAAGCGCTCGGCGGTACAATGCACCACCCAGCTCAGCCCCCAGCAGCTGCACACCCTACTAAACGCCAGCGCCCAGCAATGGTTGGCAACCGGCGCCAAGGTGGTGCTGGAGCGAGTCACCCAAAAGCCGGATTTAGCCAAGCTGATGAAGATGACGGTGGGCAACAGCCAGAGCGACGCCCTGACCGTGCTGCGCACCTTTGACGCCCAGGTGGATGGAGTCTTGAACCAGTTCACATCTGATAAATACCGGTGGGAGGCCAACAAGGCCAGGCGCATTCGCGGCGCCATCAAGCACCTTGACCAGTTGGCAGCCCTGCCGGGCTACCTGGCCCAGTTAAAAACGGCGGTGGCGACCCTCAAAGGCCAGCCCGAGGAGCTGCTGGCGGCCCTGGACGCCCTGAACCGGGATATCCAGCAAGCCGTCAAGGGCTGGCTTGAGTGCCAAAACGTGCTGATGGGCCTGCTGGCCACCGAGTCCCTGACCAACTCGATGCTGGACCTGCAACTTATTCTGGCCCGGCTTATCGGCAGCGAGCAGCCGCTGTTGGTGCCCGTCATTACCCTGGGCAGCGGCGTTGATGCCGAAGTGCGGGTACTGGCCTAGCGCAAAAAGCCCAAGGCTTCGGCCAGCAACAACTCGGGCGCTTCCTCGGCGATGTAGTGGCCGCAGGCAAGCGCCTTGCCGTCTACATCCAGCGCCACCTTCTGCCACTCGCCAAGGGCGTCAAAGCATTGCTCTATGGCGCCCTCTGCGCCCCACAACACCAAAGTGGGGCAAGCCAGTTTCACCCCGGCGTCAATGTCGGCCTGGTCGTGCACTAAATCAATGCCGGCGCTGGCGCGATAGTCGCCACAAATGCCTCTGGCTGTGCCGGGCAGCGCCAGGCAGCGCTCGTATTCGGCCAGGGCCTCGGGGCTAAACGGCGCCATGCCGGCGCTGCGGGCACCCATCACCGACTGCAGATACTGGGCCGGTTTGGCCTCAATCAGCATCTCCGGCAGCGGTTGGGGGCGAATCAAAAAGAACCAGTGCCAGTAGGCCCGGGCAAAGGCTTCGCTGGTGCCCCGGTACATGGCGAGGGTTGGGGCGATATCCAGCAGCACCATTTTCTCGACCCGCGCGGCGTGGTCTACCGCCAGCCGGTGCGCCACCCGCGCGCCGCGGTCGTGGGCCAGCACCTTAAAGTGGGCAAAGCCAAGGGCGGCCATCAGCTCGGCCATGTCGTTGGCCATTTCCCGCTTGGAATAGTTAAGGTGCAGTGGGTCGTCCTCGGGCTTGGCGCTGTCGCCGTAGCCGCGAAGGTCGGCCGCCACCACCGTGAAATGCCGGGCCAGGGTGGGCGCGACCTTGTGCCAGATGGCGGAAGTCTGGGGGTGGCCGTGGAGCAGCAGCAGCGCCGGGCCGCTGCCGCCGATGCGAAAGGCAATTTCAACGCCGTTGACTGCCAGCCGTTTCTTTTCAAATCCTGCAAACATGGGGGCTACTCGCTTGCCTCTGATATCCGTCATCCTATATACAGACACTTTGGCCATAAAGCGCACTAAAGGAACGGCAATGAACACGGTTCGTCAACAATACCCGCTACCGGACGATCTGCGGGTGTTCCTGGTGGTGGTACGCAAGGGCAGTTTTGTGGCCGCGGCCGACGAGCTGGGCCAATCTCCGGCCTATGTCAGCAAGCGCATCAGCTTGCTGGAAAAGACCCTGGGCTGCCGCTTGCTGCACCGCACCACCCGGGTGGTGGCGCTGACCGAAGACGGCGAGCGGCTGCAACGCTCGGCGCTGCAAGTGCTGGACGACATGGACAGCCTCCTGGACCAACTCAACCAGAATCGGCTTTCCCCCCGGGGCAGCCTGCATATCTGCGCCAGTTTCGGCTTTGGCCGCCAGCACCTGGCGCCAGCCCTGGCGGCCTTGCAAAGCCAATACCCGGAGCTGGAAGTGCGCCTCGACGTGTTTGACCGCCATGTGGATCTGGTCAGCGAAGGCTTTGACTTGGAGATCCGGGTCGGCGACGACCTGCCGGAGCGCTACATCAGCAAGCAATTGCTGGCCAACCAGCGGCTGCTGGTGGCTGCCCCCGCTTACCTCGCCCGCTACGGCACCCCGCAAAAGCTGGCCGACCTCGCCAACCACCAGTGCCTGGTACTCAAGGAGCGCAACGTCTCCTTTGGCCACTGGCAGCTCGACAGCAGCAGCGGCCGCAAGGATGTGAAAATCAGCGGCGCCCTGTCTTCCAACAACGGCGAGATCATCCTGCAATGGGCCCTGGCCGGCAAAGGCGTAGCGCTGCGCTCCAGTTGGGATTTAGCGCCCTATCTGGCCAGTGGCGAACTGGTGCAGCTGCTGCCCGGCTACAGCCAAAGCGCCAATGTCTGGGCCGTTTACCCCACCCGGCTCAGCCATTCCGCCAAGCTGCGCTGCGCCGTGGAGTTCTTGCAGCAGTATTTTGCCGGCTGATCATTCACGAATCGTGTTTTTCACTGTCACATAAGGCGCATTTTTAGGCTCCAGCGTATGCAATAGCCTGAAGGGACACTGCCAACCGGAGCCCGCGCCATGGCCAAGACCCTTTATCACAAGCATATCGACAGCCACACCATTGCTCGCCTGGACGACGACGGCCATGTGCTGCTCTACATCGACCGCCAGGTGCTGAACGAATACACCAGCCCCCAGGCCTTCAGCGGCCTGCGCCAAGCCGGGCGCAAGGTGGCAAGGCCCCAGGCACAGCTGACGGTGGTAGACCACGTCAACCCCACCACCCCTAACCGCATCGCCCTGGTCACCGACAGCCAGGCGGCGCGGCAAATCAGCTATCTTGCCGAAAACTGCCGCGATTTCGGGCTCGAACACCTGGATATCCTCGATGTGCACCAAGGCATCGAGCACGTGGTGGCGCCAGAGCTGGGCTTTATTCTGCCCGGCATGGTGGTGGCCGCCGGCGACAGCCACACCACCACCTATGGCGCTCTGGGCGCCTTTGGTTTCGGTATCGGCACCTCCCAGATTGAGCACCTGCTGGCCACCCAGACCCTGGTTTACAAACAGCTGAAAACCATGAGGGTGACGCTGAGCGGCGCCCTTGGCCCCTGGGTCAGCGCCAAAGACATCATCATGGCCCTGGTTGCCAAAATCGGGGCCGACGGCGCTACCGGCTATGCCATTGAATTTGCAGGCTCCACTGTTAAGGACATCAGTGTCGAAGGGCGGATGACCATCTGCAATATGGCGGTGGAAGCCGGCGCCAGGGGCGCTTTTATGGCCCCTGACGACAAGGTCTTTGCCTACCTCAAAGACAAACCCCGCGCCCCCAAAGGCGAGCTGTGGGACCAAGCCCTGGCCCAATGGCAGCAGCTTTACTCGGACCCTGGCGCCCACTTTGACCAAGAAGTAGCGCTGGACGTAGGCGCCCTGGCGCCCATGGTGAGCTGGGGAACCAGCCCCGACCAGGCCACCACCATTGGCGGCGCCGTGCCCAATGACGCCGACGCGCAACATCGCCGCGCCTTGGACTACATGGCGCTAAGCCCGGCCCAGGCCTTGAGCGGCCTTGCCATCAGCCACGCTTTTATCGGCTCCTGTACCAATGCCCGCATTGAAGACTTACGCCTGGCGGCCCAAGTCGCCAAGGGCCGTAAAGTAGCCAAAGGAGTACGGGCGCTGGTGGTACCGGGCTCCAGTGCAGTGCGCCGCCAGGCCGAAGCCGAAGGGTTGGCCCAGACCCTGATGGAAGCCGGTTTTGAGTGGCGCCAGTCGGGCTGCTCCATGTGCCTGGCCATGAACGACGACGTGCTGGGCCCGGGGGACCGCTGCGCCTCCAGCACCAACCGCAACTTTGAAGGCCGCCAGGGAGCGGGTGCCCGCACCCACCTGATGAGCCCGGCCATGGTGGCCGCCGCCGCTATTACCGGCGCCCTGGTGGATGTTCGTACCCTGATGGAGGAGTCAGTCTGATGCGCCCTTTTGACGTTGAAACCGGTATCGCCGCCCCCTATGGCGCCGCCAATGTCGACACCGACGTGATCATGCCCAAGCAGTTTTTAAAAGGCATAGACCGCAGCGGCCTGGATAAAGGGGTGTTCTTCGACCAGCGCTTTTTGCATGACCAGCCCAATCCGGGCTTTATCCTCAACCAAGCGGCCTGGCAGCAGGCCGCGTTTTTAGTGGTGGGGCCCAACTTCGGCTGTGGTTCGAGCCGCGAACATGCGGTGTGGGGGCTGATGCAACTGGGGATCCGCGCCATTATCGGCAGCAGTTTTGCCGGTATCTTCTTCGATAACTGCCAGCGTAACGGCTTGCTGCTTATCGAGTTGCCTGAGCCAGAGACAGCGGCGCTGCTGGCGCGGGTTAGCCACCCCCAGCATAACCGCCTGACCATCAACCTGGGCGCCCAGCGCATCAGTGCCGACGGCATGGCCGACATCGCCTTTGAGATCGACGGCCTTCGTAAAGCCGCCATCCTGGCCGGCCAGGACGCCATCGGCGTTACCTTGCAGCGGGCCGCCGATATCGCCGCCTTTGAGCAGCGCTACCTAGGCGAGCGCCCCTGGCTTTAGCGGCTAAAGGTCCGGCTGTTGCAGCCGGGCCAGGTATTTGCGGGGCGGCATGCCCATCACCCGGGTAAAGACGGCGGTAAAGGCGCTGGCACTTTGGTAGCCCAGATCTAGGGCGATGGTGATGATGCTTTGGCCCGACACCAGCCGGTCTATGGCCACCACGATGCGCAGCCGCTCGCGCCAGCGGCTAAAGCTCATGCCGGTTTCCTTTTCAAAGAGCCGTGCCAGGGTGCGCGGGCTGGTAAAGGCGCGCTCGGCAAGGGCCGCCAGCTCGTCGGTGCTGCCGGGGTGGCTGCGCAGCCAGCCGGTAACCGCCCGCAATCTTTTATCTTCCCCTTGTGGCACATAAAGCTCGGTTTGTACGGCATGCCCCTGCAACTGGCGAAGCACCAGCGCCCGAATGGGTTTCTGGGCATCGTCATTTTTCTCCAGGCGGCTGGCTTCTCTGGCCAGCTCCCGCAGCAGCGCCGATACCATCACCAGGCAACAATCACCGGGGGCTTTATCACCCGCTTCGACGTCCAGCAGCAGGTTGATGATCTCGGCCTGCTCCTGGTAACTGGCGCAATGGCGCACACCGGGCGGCACCCACACCGCGCTGCCAGCGGTAGCCAGCCACCAGCCTTGGTCGTTATGGATATTGGCCGTGCCGCCCAGCACCAGGGTCAGCTGCCCTTGGAGGTGGCTGTGCAGGCTGATCTCATGGCCTTTTTGATGAGACAGGGTCTGGGCGCTAAAAAGCGACATGGCAGGAGCTCAATGGCAGTTGGCCGTTACGCGACAGATTAAGTTCTTTATATAGCGAAAATACAAGGCATCAACACGATAATGTCGAGGCCCTTATGAAACCCCTGAATATCCTTGGTATTGCCGGCAGCCTGCGCAGCCAATCCTATTCCCACGCCGTACTGGCCAGTCTTGCGGACATGCTGCCAGCCGGCAGCACCTTCAAGCTGCTCGATATCGGCGCCCTGCCCTATTACAACCAGGACCTGGAAGCCGGCCAGCTACCAGACAGCGTCAAGCAAGCCAGAGCCTTGGCAGCCAATGCCGACGCGGTGTTGTTGGCGGTGCCCGAATACAACCACGGCGTCCCCGGCGTATTGAAAAACAGCCTGGACTGGTTGTCCCGCCCCTTTAAAGCCAGCCCCATGGCCGGCAAGCCGGTATTTTTTGTCACCCAGTCCGAAGGTGGCCTTGGCGGAGTACGTGCCCAGTACCAGCTGCGCGAGACGCTCTCCTCCATGCTCTGCGTGCTGCCGCCCATGCCGGAAATGGCCATCACCTTTGTCCACCAGAAGGTCAAAGACGGCAAGCTCAGCGACGACGCTACCCTGAGCTTTATCGGCGCCCAGCTGAACGGCTTTTTGGCCGGGCTCTAAGGAGGCGTGATGCAATATCTGTTGGCACTGTGCGCCGGGCTCTCTGCCGGGGCCTTTTTCACCTGGCTGAAATTGCCACTGCCGGCGCCGCCGACGCTCAGTGGGATCATCGGTGCCTTTGGGGTCTTTCTGGGGGCGGTGTTGGTCAATCTCGCCAGGCGCCACTTCGGCCATTAAAAAAGCCCGCTCAGGCGGGCTTTTTGGCAACTTGGATAAAGTCTTTGTCTTCCCGCACCACCTTCAGGCCGGTGCCTTTGATGGCCACCTTTACTGCTTGGCGGATGGTCATGTAACCCTTGACGGGGTTGGGCTTAACGGCGCCGGTTTGCGCCAAATCGGTCTCGATAAAACAACCGGTGGCGTGGGCCAGTTGCTGGGCCAATTCATCAAAGCGCGGCGCCTTGATATCGTACTTGGCCCCCACATCGCAGGTGCCGCCCAGATCCACTATCCAGGGTTTATTGGCCGAACAACCGGCCAGGGCCAATAAGGCCACCAGGGGGAGTAGTCGCCGGGTCATGGTTACCTCCAATGGCGCCATGCTAAGCCGCCTTGCCCAAACCTTGACTGACCCTCACACCGCCTGGCCGGCGGCCCAGCCGGAGCTCCAGGCCCACTGGAAGTTGTAGCCCCCCAGCCAGCCGGTAACGTCCATCACTTCACCGATAAAATAGAGCCCCGGCACCTGCTTGCTCTCCATGGTTTTGGAGGACAACTCATCGGTATCCAGGCCCCCAAGAGTCACTTCGGCGGTGCGATAACCCTCGGTGCCGTTGGGGTGAACCCGAAACTCGCCAAGCGCTGTGGCCAGCTTTTTCATGCGCCCGGCATCCAGGGCTTTTAGCGGCATTTCGCCGTCGATGGCGCCATGTTCGCCCAATATTTCCACAAGACGTTTGGGCAGCAACCGCGCCAGGGCGGTTTTTAACGCCTGGTTGGGGTGCTTGGCCGCCATCTTGCCAAGGGCGTCACTGATATCCAGCCCCGGCAACAGGTTGAGGGTCACATCCTGCCCTGGCTGCCAGAAGCTGGAGATCTGCAAAATGGCCGGGCCCGACAAACCGCGGTGGGTAAAGAGCAGCGCTTCTTTAAAGACAGTGCCGTCTTCGCTGTGGGCGCTGACCGGCAAAGACACCCCGGCCAGCTCGGCAAATTTATCCAAATCAGGTTTGTCGAGGGTAAAGGGCACCAACCCGGCGCGGGTGGGCAGTATGGCCAGGCCAAACTGCTCGGCTATCTGGTAGCCCAAAGGGGTGGCGCAGAGCTTGGGCATGGACAACCCCCCGCAGGCCACCACCAGACTCTGGCAGGTCACCGCCTCGCCATTGACCTTGAGGCTAAAGCCAGCGGCGGTCTTTTCAATCTGGCTAACCTGGCTTTTGAGCTGCACCTTGGCGCCGGCCCAGTCACACTCGGTGAGCAGCAGCTGCACTATGTCTTTGGCCGAGTCGTCGCAAAACAGCTGGCCCAAGGTCTTTTCGTGATAGGCGATGCCGTGGCGGTCCACCAGCTCGATAAAATCGTGCTGGGTAAAGCGGGCCAGGGCTGATTTCACGAAGTGGGGGTTGCGGCACAGGTAGTTGGCCGGGCTGGCAAATAGGTTGGTGAAATTGCAGCGCCCGCCGCCACTGATGAGGATTTTCTTGCCGGCCTGTTTGGCGTGATCCACCACCAACACCTTGCGGCCTCGGTAACCGGCCTGGGCGGCGCACATCAAACCGGCGGCGCCGGCGCCAATGATCACAACGTCAAACTGGGCCATGGGGCTCCCCTCTCAATCAGGGCCGCTAGTCTACACAAGGCCGGGCAAGAAAAAACCACCTCTGGGAGGTGGTTTTTTCATCACCAAGCGGCAATGCGACTCAGGCGCTGAGTTTGGCCACCGCGGCTTGCAGCTCGGCATCAATCGCGGCGTTGGTTACCTGGCCGCTGGCCATATCGAAGTTGTCGAAGAAGCTCGCTACCGACACCGCCGCTTTGACGTTACCGCCAAAGAAAGGGGCCGAGGCTTGGGCCGCCGCCAGCACCGATTTGGCGCCACCGGGGCCAGGGGAGGTGGCCAAGTAAAGGGCGGGCTTTTCATTGAACAGGTTACGGTCGATGCGGGTGGCCCAGTCAAAGAGGTTCTTGTAGGCCGCCGGATAATGGCCGTTGTGCTCGGCGTAAGAGATAACAAAGGCATCCGCCTCTGCAAGGTCTGCCAAGAAGCGCTTGGCGCCGTCGGCCTGGCCGATTTCCTTTTCCAGATCCTGGCTGAACATGGGCACGTCGTAGTCGCGAATGTCCAAGACCTTGACCTCGGCGCCGGGCACCAGGCCGGCGGTGTACGTGGCCAGGGCTTTATTGATGGAGGTTGAGCTGTTGCTGGCACCGAAGGCAATGATTTTCATGGCAAATGTCTCTGTCGTTACGCTGATGCCTTAACGTTATCGTTCTAAAGCCATCTCCACAATGACAAAAAATACCCCTGTACATTCGATTTTGTGAAACAAAAAGCCGGCCCTGAGGCCGGCTGCAACGTACAAGGTTAGGCAGCGCCGGGTTCGCCGGCCGGCCGCCCAAAGCCCTCGGGCAGGGACTCGATATGCAGGGTCTGAGTGGGGAAGGCGCAATCTGCCCCCAGTTCGTGGATGATGTGGATGATCTTCAACATCACATCCTGCTTCACCTGGTGGTACTCGGCCCACACCGTGGTTTTGGTGAAGGTGTAGATAAAGAAATCGAGGCTGGAGGGGCCGAAGGCGTTGAAGTTCACCATCAGCGTCTTGTGCTGGTCGATATCCGGGTGGTTTTCCAGCATTTCCTTCACTTTGGCTACCACATCGCCCATTTTGTCGGCATCTTCGTAGCGGATACCGATGGTTTCGTTGATGCGGCGGTTGAGCATCCTTGACGGGTTTTCCACCGAAATTTGGGTGAACACCGAGTTGGGCACATAGAGCGGTCGCTGGTCGAAGGTGCGGATTTGGGTGACCCGAAAGCCGATACGCTCCACCGTACCCTCGATTGGCCGGTCAGGGCTGCGGATCCAATCCCCTACCTTGAACGGTTTGTCAAAATACACCACCAACGAGCCAAAGAAGTTGGCCAGCAAATCCTTGGCGGCCATACCGATCACCAGGCCACCAACCCCACCCAGGGCCAGGATGCCGGAGATATTCACTCCCAGGGTCTGGAACAGGGTCAGCAGGAACACCACGATGATGGAAGCTTTAAGCAGCTTGCCAACCGCCTGCACCGTGGTGATGTCCCGGCCACGGCGGATAAACTCATGCTCGCCGCCGTTGGTGAGGCGCCACAGGCTCCAGGCGATCAGGCACTCGAACAGCACCTTGCGCAGCACCGGCAGGTAATTGGCCAGCTCCGAGTCGATGCGGCCCGCCACCGTTTGCGCCACCATGGACACGCCCACCAGCAAAATCAGCCAGTTAACCGGGCCGTTGAGGCTGTCCCAGAGCATGTCGTCCCAGGTGGAAGAAGACCGGCCCACCAGGTTCACCAACCGCTTGGCTACCACCCGCCACAGCACCGTCACCAGCAGGGTGACGGCGATAATCACCAGCACATCTACCAGCCAACCTTCGCCCAGCCAGTCGGTCATGGCGCGGTACAGGCTTTGCCAAAGGGATTTCAGTTGAGCCATCAGAGTACCGCCAGCACCACTTCCGCCTTGGAGTTCTCAAAGGTCTTGGGGGGCTCGACGTTAAGCAGCGTTACCACGCCGTCCTCTACCACCATGGCGTAGCGGCGCGAGCGCAGGCCGCCAAAGGCGCCGGTGTCCACATCCAGGCCAAGAGCTTTGGTAAAGCTGCCATCGCCGTCGCCCCACATCAGCAGTTCACTGGCATTTTGAGCCTTGCCCCAGGCATCCATGACAAAGGCATCGTTCACCGCCAGACAGACGATGGCGTCTATTCCCTTGGCTTTAATCTCATCAGCCAGCACCACATAACCGGGCAGGTGCGCGGCGCTGCAGGTTGGGGTAAAGGCGCCGGGCACCGCAAACAGCACTACCTTTTTGCCTTTGAAAAAGTCCTGGGTATGCACCTCGGCAGGCTTGCCGTCGATCATCTGCTGCACACTGGCAGCGGGGATATTGTCACCAACCTGGATCATGTTGCGCTCCTTGAGGAAAAATCTGCAAAGAGCCTACCCCAGGCCACTGATAGCCGCCACCCCGGGGCGCGCTGTCATTAAGGCAACACAGCAAATGCAGTTGCCAAATGAAACATCTAAATTACAATTGATAAATAAAAATTTATCAATCAAGAAGATGCCCCCGACACATTCCCTCTTCCACCGCCGCAACGGGTTGATCGCGCTGCCACTGCTGGTGGGTTTTTACTGCTACCTGTGTTGGCGGCCAGGCACCTTGGTGGAGTCGTGGCTCGGGATCTATTGGCCAGCTGCCAGCCAGGGGCTAGACAACCTGCGCCAATGGCTTTTGCTCCCGAAAATTCCTGTTATCAGCGCCGTGCTGCCCGATTTTTGCTGGGCCTTCGCACTCACCGCCTCCCTTGCTCGCCTCGGCCACCAAAAGCCCTGGTGGGCGCTGAGCCTGGCCCTTGGCACCGAGCTGACCCAATGGCCAGGCTGGCTGCCGGGCACCTTCGATTGGCTGGACATGGCAGCAATATCGCTGGCCGTGCCGGCGGCACACTTTCTTTCAAACTCTGCAATGGAGCAAAACCATGACCCTATGGAAAACCCTGGCCTCGCTGGCCGTTAGTGCCCTTTTCATTCTGCTGGCCGCGGGCTCAGCCAGCGAACCGGCTTCCTACGACACCACTAACTGGTCGCCGGTGAAAGTGCCAGGCGGCGTGGTGGCCAATAAAGACATCAAGATCGTCGCCGAAGACGGTAGCTTCACCCTGCAAGGTGGCCAGCGCTTCACTACCCCCTTTGATATCTACGGCTGGAAAAACAGCAATGCCTTCGCCAGCGACGATAAGCTGCTGGAGAACTACAACAATGCCCTGGCTAGTGGCGCCCGCAAGGTTCGCATCTATCAGCAGGGGATCAGCGAGCCGCTCTATGGCGTATTACTGTTCAATCAGGCCGTTGTCAGTGCCCACGGCCCCGGTGCCCGCTCCTACATGGTGCAGATCCCAGAAGACAAACTGACGGCGGCCCGTAATGGCGTTACCTCGGTAGCCTTTGAGCGCATGTACTGGACCGCCTCCTGGAGCAGCGGCTCCAAGAGCGAGAAACACTGGTACGGCTGGGCACTGTGGATGTCGGCCTATCCCTTTTAAGGAATCGCCATGAAAAGCTATCTGTTGCTGGCTACCCTGCTGCTCTCAGCCACCGCCCAGGCCGAGCCGACACTGCGCATCGGCAACACCTGGTTTGCCATTCCGGCCGACTGCATCCCGTCACGCACCCTTGGCGCCAAGCAAGACAGCAGGGGCTTTGGTGCCAGTGAAGACAAACGCGGCTTTGGCAGCGGTGCCGACCAGCGTGATTTGGGCGCCAGCAGCGACAAGCGGGCCTTTGGCAGCAGCGCTGATAAAAGAAGTTTCGGTGATGACAAAGACAAACGCGGCTTCGGCGCCGACGCCGGCGATCGCGCCTTTGGGGATGACGCCGGCCAACGCGATTTTGGCAGTAGCGCCGACCAGCGGACGCTCGGCAGCGACGCAGATAAACGCGGCTTTGGCAGCGCTGCCGACGGCCGCGCCTTGGGTAGCGAGGCCGACCAACGCACCTTGGGCAGCGATGCCGATAAACGCGGCTTTGGCGCCGACCAACAGGTACTCAAATGCAAAAAGCTCAGTGACGACAGCGGCTTTTACCTCGTTGCCGTCAGCCCCCAGGCCGATGTTGGCCTGGCTTCCCCCCTCAACGGTGAAGTGAAATGGGACGGCAGCCGCTGGCTGGTACTGACCGACGACCTGAGCCTGGCCCTTAAATAGGGTAGATATCGAAGCGGTTTTTCTTGGTGGGCACAGAGGAAGCAGGCTTCACCCCAGCCAAAGGCTCGGCATAATCGGGCCTTTTTACTACCACCTTAACGCGCGCTGCCGCCCTGGCGGCCGCCAGCAGCGCATCGGCATCCAAGTCGGCCCCCACCAGGGTCTGGAAGATGCGCATTTCCTTTTTCACCAGCGCCGACTTTTCCCGGTGCGGGTACATCGGGTCCAAGTACACCACATCGGCGCGAAGACTCGGCAGCACATCCAGCGAAGGCCCGAAATGCAGCGTCATGCGGGCGGCGATATCGTCCACCTCGCTGCCCCTGGCGCGCTCAAGGCCATCTTCCAACAAGGCGGCTACCGCCGGGTGGCGCTCCACTAAAGTCACCATGCAGCCCAGGGTAGCCAGCACAAAGGCGTCGCGGCCAAGGCCGGCGGTGCCGTCAATCACCGAAGGATTGGCGCCCTTTTTCAGCCCCACCGCCTTGGCAATGGCCTGGCCCCGGCCGCCACCAAACTTACGCCGGTGCGCCGCCGCCCCTTCCACAAAATCGACAAAAATGGCCCCCAGCTTGGGCTCGTCGGTCTTGCGAAGCTCCAGGCGAGTTTCGGTGAGCACCAACACGCAAGGGGCCTCGCCAAGCTCTGCTGAAAAGCCGTAGCGCTGGCGCAATAACTCGGCCTGGGACTCGCGGGCGGGACTTTCGCAGATAAGAGGCACGGCCATGGGTTTCTCCTGTTGGGCGGGGCAAGTCTACTGCCCTGCCCGGCTGGCGACAACGGCCCCAAGCATTAAATAAACAATTTACTTTACAAAACAAGTGAAGGGAGCCAGATTAAATAAACAAATAACTTTGTAAAAGGAATTGCCTCATGACCGCGCCCTATGTCGAACACCAGAACATCACGGTGCCGAACCTGTCCGCCACCATTGACGCCCTGCTGGCGCTGTTCCCGGCCTGGCGGCTTCGGGCCCGACGCCGCGAATTTATCCAGCCTACCTTCGGCAACCGCCCCTTTGAGCTGGACTGGGCCCATGTGGGCACCGAGCACAGCTATCTGGCGTTGCAGGCTCCGCCAGATAACGCCGATTTCATTCCCAACCCTCAGCCTTACTTCAGCCACCTCGGCATTGTGGTGACCGATCTGGCTGCCTGCCTGCAACGGGCCGAACGACTGGGGTTATTAGCCAAGGAAAGCCCGCCTCACCCCGGCCGTAGACGGGCCTATGTGCAGGTAGCCACCGGCTTGATGTTGGAGCTGATTGAATACCAAACCGAAGATCAGGCGCTGCGCCACAGCTATAGCTAAATCCAAGGAACGAGCCATGAACCTTAACCAAGTCACCCTGCCGGTCCACGACCTGGCCCTGGCCAACCGTTTCTATCTGGACCTTGGCTTTACCCAGATAGTCGATAGCCCGCATTACGCCCGCTTCGCCTGCCCTCAGGGGGAAGCCAGCTTTTCGCTGATAGAGCAAAGCGCACCCTGCACCAACAGCGCTGTTATCTATTTTGAATGTGAAGATCTAGATGCCCAGGTGGCACGGCTTAAAGCCAAGGGGATCGCCTTTGAACAAGAGCCCCAGGACCAGCCTTACTTGTGGCGAGAAGCGGTACTGAAAGACCCGGCCGGTAACAAGATCAAACTGTTCTGGGCAGGTCAAAACCGGCTCAATCCCCCTTGGCGGGTCAACATTCAAGGCGTGCAACAGCCAGCCGCCGGAAAGGAACGTTCATGAACACCATCACCCTGCTGGGCAGCGCCCGCGGCAACGGCTACACCGCCGCCCTGTGCGAGGCCATTGGCTTTAAAACACTGAATTTGAACGACTATCAGATAAGGCCCTATGACTATCGCGGTGATGGCCGCGGCGATGACTTTCTTGGGCTAATCGAAGAGCTGCTGCGCCATGACCGCATCCTCTTGGCCAGCCCCCTGTACTGGTACAGCATGAGCGGCCCGATGAAGGTGTTTTTGGACCGCCTTACCGATCTGTTGAACCACCACAAGGCGCTAGGGCGACAATTAAGGGGCAAGGCAGCCGGGGTGATTGCCAGCGGTGGCGCCAGAGTGCCCCCGCCCTGCTTTGAAGAGCCGTTTAGGCTGACTTTTGACTACCTTGGGATGCATTACCAAGGCATGAGTTACCTGGACACCAGCAAAGGCCTGGACGGCGCCATGCTGGCCAAGGTGGCCGCCAGCCACCCCTTCAAGGCCGACTACGCCTTGGCAACCAGCGGGAACTGGGCAAACGCCACCCCGGCCTGACCGCTTTGCATGAAATTGCGGATATTGGCGTGGTCGCTGCCGCCAGGGTTACCCAGCACGTCCTCGCGGTAAAAGCGGCCAAACAGGGCCAGGGTCTGGTCTTTATCCAGCTCAAGGTATTGGCCAAGGGCCAGCAGCTTGCACGAACCGTTGTTCTGGCCCGCCTCATTGTTCACCTCGCCGTTGCCAAAAGCGCTGGGGGTGAACACGAACTCGGCATCGATAAGGGCGATAACGTCGGCAAATTCAATGGTGTCGGGGCTGGTAGCCAGTTGCGCCTTGAGCGCATCCAAAGAAGCAAAAGACATGGGGTTCCTTACAGCCAAGGCGTTAATTGGCCAGGTTATCCCCCACCGAATAGGCGATGGTCTGGCTGATCTCGTTAAAGCTGCGGCCGGATTCTTGCTGCCAGGCATTAAAAGCGGCCTGAATAGCCTGCTGGGATTTCTGGCTGGTAACGCCGCCATCGAAAATGGCGGTGTGCTTGAGGTACTGCTCCACATCCTGGCTCAGCATAAAGCAGTCCACCCCCAACCGGCGCAAGGCATAAGGCCCGGTGTTGCCGCCCAGGCGTTTGCCGTGACGCTTGAGATACTGCCAAAGCCCTACCAGATCGCTACTGGGCCAGGCCTTGAGCCAAGCCACAGCGCTGCCGTGCTTGTCGGCCAAATCAGCCAGCATCTGGGCGTTTTCGCGGATGGTCATCACCTTGGAGAGGTTACGGATGATGCGCGGGTCCTGGGCTTTTTGCTCCCACATTTCATCGGGGAGCAGCAGCATTTTCTCGATATCAAAGCCAAAAAACAGCGCCTCGAAATCCGGCCACTTGTTCTCTACTACCCGCCACACAAAGCCGCTTTGGAAGATCTGGCGGGTAAACGCCGCCAGCAGCCGGTCGTCAGTGAGGGTATCGAGAGAGCCGTAGTGGGCCGGTGGGCGCAACAAAGATTCAAGGGCGGCGTCGCCGCCCTTACGGTCTGAGGCGCGCGCCCAGATTTTGGCAAAGGGCTCGCGCATCAGGCCGCTATCCCGCTGTGGCGCAGCAGCGACTCAACCGACGGCTCGCGGCCACGGAAGGCCTTGAACAGTTCCATCGGTTCTTTGGAGCCGCCCTGGCTGAGGATGCAGTCGAGGAAGTCCTGCCCGGTTTTGGGGTTGAATACCCCTTCTTCCTCGAAGCGGCCAAAGGCATCGGCGCTCAGCACCTCGGCCCACTTGTAGGAGTAATAACCGGCTGCGTAGCCACCGGCAAAGATGTGGGCAAAGCCGTGCTGGAAGCGGTTGTAGCTGGGTGGTACCGATACCGCCACCTGGCTGCGCACATCATCCAAAATGGCCTGCACTCGCCCGCCCTGGGCCGGGTCGTACTCGGCGTGCAGGCGAAAATCGAACAGGGAAAACTCCAACTGCCGCAGCATCTGCATGGCACTTTGGAAGTTGCGGGCCGCCAGCAGGTTGTCCAGCAAGGATTGGGGCAGCGGCTCGCCGGTTTCGACATGGCCGGAGATGATGGCCAGCGCCTCCGGCGCCCAGCACCAGTTTTCCAGGAACTGGCTGGGTAGCTCTACCGCGTCCCAGGGCACACCGTTGATGCCGGCTACCTCGGACACCTCCACCTTGGTCAACATATGGTGCAGGCCATGGCCGAACTCGTGGAACAGGGTGGTGACTTCGTTGTGGGTAAACAGCGCCGGTTTGCCGCCGATGGGCCGCGAGAAGTTACAGGTGAGATAGGCCACCGGTTTTTGGCGAGAGCCGTCCGGAAGAACGCGGCTGCCACGGCAGTCGTCCATCCAGGCGCCGCCGCGCTTGCCTTCACGGGCGTAGAGGTCGAGGTAGAAGCTGCCCAGATGCTCGCCGTCTTTGTGGATCTCGAAAAAACGCACCTGCGGGTGGTAGAGGTCGACGTCTTTACGTTCCTGAATCTCGATACCGAACAGCTTGTTCACCACCGCAAAGAGGCCGGACACCACTTTGGTTTCTGGGAAATAGGGTTTGAGCTTCTCGTCGCTCACCGCATAGCGGGCTTCCTTGAGCTGCTCGCCGTAGTAGCCAGCATCCCAGGATTTGAAGTCTTCACAGCCTTTGCTGGCGGCAAAGGCCTTGAGCTCGTCCAGATCCTTTTGGCCCTGGGCCTTGGAGCGGCGAGCAAGATCGTTCAAGAAGCTCAGCACCTGATCGGTGCTTTGGGCCATTTTGGTGGCCAGGCTCAGCTCGGCGTAGTTGGCAAAACCCAGCAGCTGGGCCAGCTCATGGCGCAGCGCCAGGATTTCGTCCATCAGGGCGCTGTTGTCGAACTGGGCATCGCCCTGGTCGGAGGCGCGGGTGCAGTAAGCCTGGTACATCTCTTCGCGCAGGGCGCGGTTGTCGGCGTAGGTGATAACCGCCAGGTAGACGGGGATATCCAGGGTCAGCAGGTAGCCGTCTTTGCCTTTGCTTTGGGCCATTTCGCTGAGCATGGCCTTGGCGTCATCCGGCAGGCCAGTAAGCTCCGCTTCATCAACGATGTGCTTTTGCCAGGCTTGGGTGGCATCCAGCAGGTTGTTGGAGAACTTGCTGGAAAGCTCAGACAGCCGCGCTTTGATTTCGCCATAGCGCTGCTTTTTATCGTCGGCGAGATCAACGCCGCCCAGACGAAAATCGCGCAGGGTGTTGTTCACGGCCTTTTGCTGGGCCGCAGAAAGCGTGGCAAAGGCGGGGCTGTCAGCCAGTTTTTTATAGGCGGTAAAAAGGCCCTGGTGCTGGCCAACCCAGGTGGAGAATTCGCTGAGCAGCGGCAGGCAGGACTCGTAGGCTTCGCGCCACTGGGGGCTGCTCATCACCGAATTGAGGTGCGACACCGGCGACCAAGCCTTAGCCAGGCGGTCGTTGCTTTCTTCCAGGGGTTCAATCAGGGTCTGCCAACTGGGCTCATCGGTGCTGGCCACCACGGCTTCAACGGCGCTTTTGCATTCGGCCAGCAAGGCTTCAACGGCAGGCTTGATATGCTCAACCTTGATGGCACTGAAAGGGGGCAGGACAGGATTTTCTAATAACGGATTCGACATGATGATTTCTCTTTGTCCAGGTCTTACTCACATGAGGCCAGACTCAGAGAAATCAAGGGGTAAGGCTACCCCTTAAAGTTTCTCAAAGTCTTTTTTCAGCTGATATTCGCTGTCGGTAACGATGCGCTCCAGCGCCGCTACCCGCTCTTTGAGCTGGACCATCTCCCGGTTCAATTCAGGGTCCGGCTGGCTGGTTTGGCTGGCCTTGCTGGCCATCCAGGCACGGATGATGCGCCCCAATGTGACCACGATAACCACCGATAAAATAAAGACAAAGACGTTCATACCATCCTCCCGATATCGATGAACCTACTTTACCTTATATTCAGGTTGCCAAAACCAGCCGACATATTTGTTTACCCTTTTGCCTCGGTGCGCATGGTGACGAACTCTTCGGCGGAGGTGGGGTGAATGCCGATGGTGCTGTCAAACACCGCCTTGGTGGCGCCGGCCTTCATGGCCACCGCGAAACCCTGGGTAATTTCACCCGCCTCTGCCCCCACCATATGCAGGCCCACCACCCGGTCTGAGGCCCTATCGACAATCAGCTTCATAAAGCTGCGCTCGCTGCTGCCAGACAAGGTGTGTTTGAGGGGCCGAAAATCGGATTTAAAAAGGGCGATATCGCCGTACCTTTCTCGGGCCTGGGCTTCGGTGAGGCCCACCGTGCCCACATTGGGGTGGGTAAAGACGGCGGTGGGAATGGTCTCGTAGTCCATCACCCGGGTGCCGTCGCCAAACAGCTGGTTGACCACCGTCATCGCCTCGGCTAGGGCCACCGGGGTGAGCTGGAAGCGGTCAATCACATCGCCAAGGGCGTAGATGCTGGGCACGCTGCTTTGAAAGCGATCATTGACCTTGATGGCGCCGCTTTCACTGAGCTCAACGCCCACGGCTTCGAGGCCCAGATTCATGGTGCGCGGCACCCGGCCGGTGGCAAAGAGCACTTGGTCAACTTCCAGCGACTCGCCGTCGTCCAGTTGCAACAGCAGGCCGGTGGCGGTTTTCTCGATGGCGGCGACGTTGTTGTTAAAGCGAAAGGCAATGCCGTCTTTGGCCATTTCGTCGGTCACAAACTGGCGGATGTCTTCATCAAAGCCGCGCAGCAGTTTGTCTTTGCGGTAGATCTGGGTCACCTGGCTGCCAAGACCATGGAAGATGGAGGCAAATTCAGAGGCGATATAGCCGCCCCCCACCACCGCTAGGCGCGCCGGGAACTGGGCCAGGTCAAAAATCTCGTTGGAGGTGATGGCGTGTTCTTTACCGGCGATATCGGGCACGAAGGGCCAGCCACCCACCGCCACCAGAATGCGCTCGGCGCTGATGTCGGTACCGGCAACGGTAACAGTGTGGGCGTCTTTGATGGTGGCAAAGTCGCGGTAAACCGTGACCTTGGCGCCGTCCATCAGACCGTCGTAAATGCCGTTGAGGCGGGAGATCTCGGTGGCGCGGTTGGCTTTGAGCTGTTGCCAGTCAAAGGACGGGCGCGCCGATTGCCAGCCAAAGCCGCGGGCATCAATAAAGCCGTGGCCGTAATCGGCGGCGTAGGCGTAGAGTTTTTTCGGTACGCAGCCTAAGTTGACGCAGGTCCCGCCCATGGCGCTGCCTTCGGCCACCGCGACCCGGGCGCCGGTGGCTGCCGCCATGCGGCTGGCCCTGACGCCACCGGAGCCGGCGCCGATGACAAAGAGGTCGTATTGGTATTGGGACATGCTGCTCTCCAAGTTTTTGCTGTGACCAGGCCACGTTAGCGTGAGGGCATTATGCCGAAACTTGCCCGCTTTCGCTGCCGTTGCCTCAGATTGTCATAATCGTTAAGATGCGCGGCTAGATTTTGTTCAAGGACAATGTAAGGACGCTGTAGATGGACAAGGATGCTGTATCCCGCCCGGGGCGCCGCCCCAAGCTCGACAATTCCGAACTCACCAAAACCGGCTTCTGGGTTGGCCAGGTGTTCATGCTGATCGCCACCGTACTGGGGGTATTCCTCGCTTCCCAGGAAGGACTTAGCCAGGCCATCACCTTCAGTGACCTGGACGACCAGCAAAAGAACTATTACCTGCGCCGCTCCTTGCACGACGAACTGGCCGACAACATCAAGCTGGTGCGCCAGTACGCTGACGTTATCAAGGACCAAAGCCCCATGCACTTCAAGCGCTACCACCCGCGCCTGCAGTTTTACGTGTGGGAGAGCATGAAGTACAACCCCAACACCCTGCAGACCCCCAGCGAGTACATCGCCGGCGTGCGCCGCTATTATGCCGAACTCGAAGAAATCATTGATAACGGCGAGCACATGAGTTTTAGCACCGGTTACTTCCTGCAACAGCTTAAAGAAAAAACCGACGCCGCCGAACAAACCACCCTCAAGGGCCTGGAACAAAACATTCAGGGTCTTAAAGGCGACTTACAAAAATCCGGCATCTCAGTGGAGTAACCCCAACCCATGAAGAACTGTCCCCATTGCCAAACAGCCAAGCTGCAACCCACCCGCTATCACGGTGAAGAAGTCGACGTCTGCCGCCAATGCGGTGGCCTGTGGTTTGATAAAGGCGAACTTGACCAAGTATTGGCCGCCGCCGATGACGACTACGACAAGGTCGAAGTAGAAAGTGCTCCGGGCTACGATTTGGGGAAAACCACCCTCAAATGCCCCACTTGTAGCGAACTGATGGTGCGCAACCACCTGTTGCCGGGCTACGAAGTGGAAGTGGATCGCTGCCCCAATGGCCATGGGCTTTGGATAGACAAAGACGAGTTGGAAGAAACCCACAACGCCAGCCAGCTGCACAGCCACCTTGGCCAGCTGAACGGCAAGGTAAACTGGAAGACCTGGGTGTTCCAATTCCTGACCCAGATGCCGGTGGAATACAACATCAAGCCTAAGCGACGCCCCTGGATGACCTGGCTGCTGGTATTGGTAAACAGCCTTATTTTCATTGCCGGCATCCTCTCGCCGGAGCTTGGTGAGCTGTTCTATGGCGGCGCCATGGTGCCCAACGAGGTCAGCCACGGCGAGCACTTAAGCGCGCTTATTAGCAGCCAGTTTCTGCACGGCAGTTGGATGCACCTTATTGGCAATATGTACTTCCTGTGGCTAACCGGCGACAACCTTGAAGATGCTCTGGGCCATTGGCGCTTTTTGGGGCTGTACCTCCTTTGCGGCCTGGCTGCGGCCCTGGCCCAAACCCTGATTGACCCAGCGTCGGTTATCCCCACCATTGGTGCCTCAGGTGCCATTGCCGGCCTGTTTGGCATGTACCTGCTGTGGTTTCGCAAAGCCAGCATCACCTTCATGTTCTTTGTCTACCAGAAGAAGCTGCCCCCTTGGGTATTCTTCCTGATTTGGGTGGGCATCAACATTCTTGGCATGGCGACCGGCGGCCAGGGCGTAGCCTACATGGCGCACCTGGGCGGCTTTGCCGCTGGCCTGCTGCTGGGTTGGGCCTTGCTGGGCTGGGTGCGACGCCGCTACCCGGTATTGCTGGTACTGGACCATCCCAAATTGATGGTCTCTCGTTGACCAAACCGGGCCCAGGCCCGGTTTTTTGCACTGATTCATTTGCTGTAGCTGTAAAAAGAAGGACCCGACCATGGCAACAAACTCCCCCAAACGCCGCCCGAAACTGGACAACTCGGAACTGGTGAAAACCGGCTTCTGGGTAGGGCAAATCTTTATGCTGATGGCCACCGTGCTGGGTGTGTATCTCGCCTCGCAACAAGGCCTGAGCCAAGCCATCGCCTTTAGCGACATCGACGATCTGCAAAAGAACTATTACCTGCGCAGCTCACTGCATGACGAGCTGGCCGACAACGTGCAGGTGATCCGCGATTACATCAAAGCGGTGAAGGAAGACAAACCTTACGATCTGAAGCTCTACCACCCACAGCTGGAGTTCTATATCTGGGACGCCATGAAGTTCAACAGCAACACCCTGCAAACCCCCAGCGCCTACCTCTCGGCGGTGCGCCGTTACTACAGCCAGATTAAGCACCTGATAGACAGAGGCGAGCACCGCACCTATGGCCGTGACTACTTCCTGGATCTGCTGGCCAAGAAGACCGATGCCATCGAGCAAGGGGCGCTCAAGGACCTGGCCGCCAACACCGCGGCGTTGAAGCGGGACCTAAACGCCAACAACGTTGCCGTTGAGTGAGGCAAATTGAGACTTTTCTTCCTGCATTCAGGGAGATAGACCCTTGCCAGGGCCGGGCCGCTGGCCATAATAACGCCTCAATTCAAGACGCACGGATGTGGTTGTTATGGAAAGCGAGCAAAAAACCCGGCCCCGGCTGGATAACTCCGAGCTGGTAAAAACCGGCTTTTGGGTCGGCCAGGTTTTTATGCTGCTGGCCACCGTGCTGGGGGTTTACCTGGCCGCCCAGCAGGGCCTGAGCCAGGCCATTACCTTCAGCGATATCGACGATCAGCAAAAAAATTACTACCTGCGCCGCTCGTTGCACGACGAACTAGCCGACAACGTGCGTATCGTCCGCGAGTACGCCGATGCGGTGGAAAAGGAACGGCCGTTCGACCTCACCGAATATCACCCCAGGTTGCAGACCTTTATCTGGAACAACATGCGTTATTCCGACCAGACCCTGCAAACTCCCAGCGAATTTCTCACCGCCGCCCGGCGTTTTTATGCCGGCGTTGACGAACTGGTGGGTAAAGGGGAAAAGGCCATTTATGCCCGCGCCTACTTTGTGCCCCGGCTGCGGGCCCTGGCCGATGACATGGAGCAGCACACCCTCAAGGACATGCAGGCCGACACCGACCTGCTCAAGGCGCAGCTAGCCAGCCTCGGGGTGACCGTCAATTAACCTTTGGCGTTGCCGTAGAGCTGCTCGGCGCGGTTGAACATCACCCAGGATGTGAGGATGTATTTGTCCCCCGACAGGGGGGCGTTACCCCTGTGGCTATGAGTAAAGCCGGCCGGGGCGATAACCATGCGGCCTTTTTTGGGCTGCACCCGGTGGCGCTGGTAGAAGAACTCGGTCTCGCCGCCATCGGCCACGTCATTGAGGTAATACATCCACAGCAATACCCGGTGCAGTGGCTCGTTGTGAGGCGACTGGGGGAACACCTCGGAATGCCAATGGGGGTAACCACCGGTTTGCTGCTGGTAATGTTGCAGGTTGATATAGCCGCTGCGGTAGAAATGGCGCACCAGGGCATCCAGGTTGGGGCGCCCGGCCTCCAGGTAATTCTCGGGGGTGAGGGTGACCGGCTGGCCCGTTGCCGGGTGTACCACCTGAGGCGATACCGCTCCCATCAGCAGCATAAAATGCTTGTCCAGATAGGCGCGGATATGGGGATAGGTCTGCGCCATGATGGCCTGGTGCATGTCCTGCCAGTGCGGGTGCCTGTCCAAGGTGATGTCGCGGCTGCGCTTCTTGCTGGTATCAACGCCGCCACCGGTGAGGCCCGGCGCCACCGCCGGCTCTTCGGCAAAGCGGGCCAGCAGCGTGTCACAAAGGTCGGCCGGCAAGGCATTGTCAATCACTTCAATAAATTGCATGGTCTTTTAACTTCCCTATCCAGAGCCCCTACCTTGCCTTGCCCCCCGGCAAATGAAAAGGAAAAGGCGGCCTTGGCCGCCTCTTGTTCAGCCTCAAGGGCAGGCCTTGTCAGCCACCCTCCACATCACCGGCTCCCAGAACTGCGACTTGTAGGTCTTGAAGCGGTTCTCGGGAAGAAACTTCGCTGCCATGTAATAGACCTTGTTGGGCTCGACATCGATGGTCAGCAGCTTGGCGTTCTCCATCCCCATACCGCGATGAGACAGGCGGTAATCGGTAATGAGCTCATGCAGGGCTATGGTGTGGCGCCCAGGGGACAGCTCGAAGCTGTCGATGGTACGCAGTACCCCCTTGCCGTCGATACTGTTCACATAGGCAGGGTAGAGGTCGCGGGCCTGGGGCGGAGTAAAGAACACCGATACCCGGCCACACTGGCCATGGTCGACGGCGGCAGTGGCGGCTTTAGGCTGGATCTCCAGGCGCCAGGCGGGGATCACTTTGACGTGTACTTCGGTAGAAAAACTGCTCTTCTCCTTGCCCCTTTGCACCTGCACGCTAAGGGCGGCGCCGTTTTCCAGCTCATTGAGCTGGGCCAGCACGTCCTTGAGTTCGCGTCTGTTGGTCAGCTTGCCATTAACCGACAACACCTTGTCGCCTTTTTGAATGCCCATCTGGGCGGCGTCGGAACCCGGTGTTACCGCCACCACCTCGAAATCCTTGTTCATCACCGCGCCCCAGTCGTAAAAGCGCCGGGCAGGCTCTTCCAGTACCTGGTGTTTGATGTTGCCGTCGGTCTCTGCCGCCATCACAGCCGCCCGAGCCCGCTCTCGGGCCAACTGCTCGGCGTCGTTATCGGCCGCCAGGGTCGGCAGCGAAGTCAGGGCCAGTAAGCCCAACAACCAAAGTGCTCTCATGATTACTCCTCAGGGCGTGATGCCATGTCATCAAGGATCTGCTGGCGCCGCTGCCACTGGGCATTGAGCGCCTGGTCGGAATCGCCATAAAGGTAAGCCTGCTGCAATTGCCGATCTTGCTGGGTCAATTCGTAAGGCACAATGGTGCCGGCCACCTCAGGCTTTGGCCAAAGCAGCAGTGCCAGCAGCGCCACCGCCGCCGAGCCCGCCCAAGGCCATATCCGCACCGGATGCTTGAGCACGCCGTCAATGCCCTGCCACAAGGCTTCATCCAAGGGTTGGCTGGGTAGTCGCTGTAAGCGGACTGCTAAGTGCCGCTCAAAATCCTGTTCAGCCTGCATCTTGCCAATCTCCATTACTTGCCCAGACCGCCAGTTTTGCCAGGGCCCGGCGATAACGCTGGCGCACCGCCGCTTCCTTCATGGCAAAAAGGGTAGCCAGCTCTCGGTGCTCAAAGCCTTCTACCGCATAGAGCCAAACCAGCGCCCGCTCCAGATCCGGCAGCCGGACCAGCAAGGCATCGATATCGTCCAGTACCGCCAGTTGCTCGGTGGCATTGCTCCAGTCCGGCGCCAATTCGGCGCTGTCGAGGCTTTGGTCAAGGCGCCGCCCTTTAAAACCGTCGAGCGCCAGGTTGACCACCAGCCTTTTCAGCCAACCACCAAAAGCGCCGGGCTCGTGCAAGGACGGCAAGGCCGTGAAGGCCTTGATAAAGGCGTCTTGCACCAGATCCCGCGCATCCGCCTCATGGCGGGTCATCGCCAACGCCAGGCGATAAACCGGGTCGTAGAACACCTCGAATAGCTGGCGCTGCGCCCGGCGCTGCCCTTTGGCGGCACGCCGGATCACGTCTTTGTCGATGTCCCTTGCAAAGCCCGTCGCCACAGCTTCTCCACTGGATTTTGGTCATAAGACGATAGCAGCCACCAAAGTGTGACAACCAAAGGCACAAAAAATCTGTCTGTGGACAGACAGTTGCCTGAAAACACCGCGCCGCCCAGCGTCAATGCAAGGCGCATCAGGAAAGGAGCCTAGCTGTCGAAAGATGGCAATGAGGAAAGATTAATGAGGTCGCACAAGGAGTCTGGCGCTAATGAACGCCTGGTAGAAGCTAACGAAGCGGCGGCGACAAGCGCGTCGGGAACCGGCGCTTGGACGTGCGCAGCACGGTCCCGCAGGGACGACGCACAAGGACGTGCGTCGCCATGCCACACCGCTTGCGGCGATGGCCGTGATGGGCGGGTGGGCGCCGTTGGGCGCTATAAACGAAAAAACCCCAGCCGTAAGGCTGGGGTTCTTCGTTTATTAGGTGCCTGGCGGT